>CAZHDQ010000070.1:0-9577 GCA_964531595.1 uncultured Anaeromyxobacteraceae bacterium | reverse complement strand
CACATGGACTGGCTGGTCTTGGGCAATGACGGCAAGCCGGGCATCCCCGGCGAGGCTGGCACCGACAACGTCGTCGCCGAGCGCGAAGACCTGGTGCTCGTTTGGACCTTTACCACCGCGGCTTGCGGGCAGTAGGAGGATACGATGACCAAGCGCATCCTGCATCCCGTGTTCCCCGCGGTCCTGCTGGCCTTGCTGCTGGCGGCGCCCGGTGCAAAAGCCAACGGGTTTTTCATCCAGGAAATGTCTGCGGCTGGCTTGGGCCAAGCGATGGCGCTGGTGGCCGAGGGCGGCCGGCCCACGTCCCAGTACCAGAACGCCGCGAACCTGTCGTTCATGGAAGGCCTGTGGCTGGAGGCCTCGGCGACGACGTATATCTTCGATGGCGGTTTCGAGAACACCCAAGGAAAGTACACTGCGGCGACGACGCCGGCCCAGGTGGTCCCGTCGTTTTTTGCGTCATACCGGATCAACGACTGGCTGGCGGTCGGCCTTGCCGAATTCACGTCGTTCGGCCTGACGATGGAATGGCCCTCGGACTGGGAGGGGCGCCATCTGGCCATCAAGTCGGGTCTGCAGACGTTCACGATCAACCCCAACATCAGTTTTGGACCCTTCAAGGGGTTCGCGATCGGCGTCGGGTTTGACGCGATGTACGGTTCTTTCGGGATCAAGCGGGGCCTGACGCTGGGCTTAAATCCGCCTGGTGATACAGCCGCGAATACGGTGGAACTGGGGGCGTCGGCCTGGGGCTTCGGCGGCAACGTGGGCCTCATGT
Organism: uncultured Anaeromyxobacteraceae bacterium; assembly: GCA_964531595.1. Classification (GTDB taxonomy): domain Bacteria; phylum Myxococcota_A; class UBA9042; order DTJE01; family DTJE01; genus DUVQ01. Next base: position 8,799 of record CAZHDQ010000070.1, on the reverse strand, counting down.
ACCAGCCGGCGGACTGGGTCCGGATTGGCTTGTCGTACCGCTCCGGGATCAAGATTGCGGCCAAAAACGGCAAGATGGACTACGACGTCAACCAGGCGTTTGCGTCTCGCTTCCCGGACCAGAGCTTCGAGGCCGAAATCAACCTGCCGCACGTCGTTATGGGCGGCGTCCGTTTCTGGCCACTCAAGGAATTGTCCCTGGAACTGGACGTCCAGTGGGTCCAGTGGTCCAGTTACGACGAACTGAGGTTCGACCTCTCGAAGGGCCTAGTGCTAGGGCCCAGCGCACGGCAGATGGCACTTGTCGAAAAGAAGGACTACCACGACGCTGTCCAGTTGCGCATCGGTATGGAGTACAAGTTCCTGCGCGACATGCTGGCGTTGCGTGTGGGCTTCCTGTGGGACCAGAACCCGGTGCCGGACAAGTCGGTCGACCCGATGCTGCCTGACACAGAACGTCTGATGCCCTGTATCAGTTTCGGTGGCATCTGGAAGGGCGTGTATCTGGACATCGGCTACATGCCGGTGTTCGCCCTGGAGCGCAAGGCCAGGCTGGAGGACGGGGCGCCGATGGCCGGCACCTATACGTCGATCACCCACGATGTGACGGTAACGCTGGGCTACCACTGGGGCGGGCCTAAAAAGAAGTAGGCGTGCGCCTCTGCTGACGCCTTCCCCCTTACCGACACGTCACTTAGGACAAATTCCAGCGAAGTAAGTTTCCGGGCGGATTTCGGGGCGTGCCCAGTCCGTGATACGCAGTTCCTCGATTGTCGCACCTTTCAGCATGACGCCTTCGATCGCGCCCAGACCCAGGAATTGCGCCATCCGCAACGCCTTGATGTCGGTCCACGGGATGTTGATCAGCGTAGCGATCATCGCGTCGGCGGCGACCAGATCGTCGGAAGCCAGCAGGAAGTAGCGACCTGCGGAGTTCCGGTCCTTCGTGTGGATTGTCTTGCCGTCGTTGACCGGGGCTATGTGTGGGCCGCTGCCCTCCAGACAGATCGACCCGTCTACGATAGCGAAATCCTGGAATCCCTGCTCCTTGCGCCATCGGACGATGTCCACGAAAGCGCCTGACACGCCTGCGTCGTCGACGCCGTGGCACGGGACACCGTCGTAGCCGGTATGCAACTGGCAGCGCGAGATGCCGTTGCCGTGGAGGTGCATACTGGCCGTGCCGAACAGGTTCTTCATCGAGCCCGACATCCGCGCCCACTGGTGGGTCTTGATGACCGGGATCGAGATAACATGGTCGGCTCGTGCGAAAGCTTGTCCGACGAAAATACCGTCAGCCAGATAGGCCTTCGTCGAGGACGACGGCAGCGAATCCCACAGGTCGGCTTCGTGCAGACAGACCAAGTCGGCGCGTCCTTCGCCGTAGCGCGTGTTCAACCCCGCGACGAAATCGCCCAGATTGGTCGCACTCTGGACTGTAGTGCCAGGCAGGAATCCGATGTCGTGCCAGTCCCACGAGTCGGTTTGGGAACCCTCGCCAATAGTGACCCGTGCAGCACCGGCCTTCAGGCACTGCTCGGCCACGCCGGCGGCGATCTCGGGCTTGGTGCATTCGCCGGTTGTCGGGTCGTAACCGCAGCCGAACATCTCCATTCCCAACGCGACCAGGTTCGGTTTGATGAAGACGGTCGCCCCGGCCAGAGCCGTCCCCCGGATGCCCACGGCTTGCGCCGCTCGCATCCCCATGTCGTACAGATCGGTCAATTCGCTGCCGACGACCGCGTGTACGGTCGGCACTACAGCCGGATCGCCGGTCTCGCAGCCAGTGTGCAGGAACGACGGGGCCACCACCGCCGCCGTCGCCCCTACTCCCACTTTCAAAAAGTCTCTGCGGCCCAACCTCCGCTTCACCATGCGCCTCCAGTTTTCAAGTGTTCTCACAGCTTCCCGGTTATGCCAGGAACCGCGAGTGAGCATATCGGTTTTCGTGACGTAAAGCCCGGAAATTCCGGGCGTCTAGTTGCGTATGACTGGACGGTTGAAGATGGCTACGAGAGGCCTGTTTTGCCGGGCTGAGGGATCGGCCATAGACAGGTAGTTTCGCCGGTTGCAGGATGGCCACTGCGGCTTCCCGGCGATCGGGCACCGAAACGCGATGACCGTTCAAACCCTAGCGGCGCCGGACCGAATCGTAGCCGGGTGGCTTGATCATCTGGTCCCCGGATCGCGAAACACGGACATCGTCCAGGTCGCCCAGCCCCACCTTTTCCGAATATTGCCGGATCCGTTCCAGCAGCAGTTCGTCCGTTTCGGAGGCCTTCCGCTTGCCCCGTTTTCGCGGCTTGGGGTCGGGTTTGTCGTCGGGCGCGTCGTCCTGGGGCGGCGTAAACGGGCGGGCGTCGTGCGCCGACAGTTCGGGCTCGGGCCTTACCGTCTCTGGGGGGATCGCCCAGTTATCCAAAACCTCGTCGATGCTGCGCAACTGCCGCGCGAGGTGCTTGAGTACCTGGTGTACGATGCGGAGCCCCAAGGTGCCGGGTGTGTTCGCCATCTGGAGGAAGTCCTGGCGCTTCAGTTCCAGCAAGACGGTGTCCGTCGCGGCGCGGCAGTGCATCGACTGTGGGCCCTTGCTCAGCAGGCAGTCCAGGCCGACTACGTCACCTGGCTCGGCGCTGGCAGCCGGTCGAAGCGAGCCCTCTGTCAGCAATTCGATCCGGCCGTGGACCGGGATCAACGCCGAATCCATCGGCTCACCGGCATCGCGGATGGTCTCTCCGGCCGCGTACTGGCGCTGCTGGAAGAAATGCGCCACTGCGCGGATTTCGTCGTCGGACAGCCCCGAAAGTAGGGCCAGCCGGCGAATGTTGCTAGCGGAAACCGTCGTCATCTGCGGGTCTCCTGTCTTCTGGGCCTCAGTGGCCCACCATCCGTTTCCACAGGGCCTTAAGCGTCTCGGTCGGCGACGATGGTTTCGTGTCGCCGCTGGTCTGAACGCTTGCCAACTGGTTGGCCAGGTTCTTTGCCTGGCGCAGCCGGTTGCCCAGGTTGTCAGCCAGCGTCAGCATCAGTTTGCGCGCGGCTTGCGGCCGTTCGTTGAGCAGGCGCTCCAGGCCGTCCGCGTCCAGCGTTACGCATGTGGTTGGCTCCTGGGCGATAGCTGCTGCAGCGCGGATGCCCCCATCTAGCAAGGCAACCTCGCCCATCACGGCGCCAGGCCCCAGCGTTGCCAAAAGGACATTACGTCCGTCCGGCGTAGGGTCGATGATGTCGACCCTGCCCGAGACGATGGCAAACATCGTTCGCGCCCGCTCGCCTCGTCGGAACAATGTTTCCCCCGGATGCACAACTAGCCGGCGGAGCACCCGGGCCATCGCCTCCATGTCGGCATCGTCCATTCCCGCGAACAGGCTCAGATCTTTAAGAGTCTTAGGCGCCCCATCGACCATCGCATCCTCCAACTGATGCACCACTTTTTGTATCTTGCCACGGGTGTGTGACAATTCCGTCGAACCCACCACCGGAACGACGGACCGGAGCCCGATACGAGTGATATCGTGGTCGGATTATAGCGCGGTTGGGCGAAAATTCCAGGGAGAAACAAATTTTTTGCGTCGGATCAAATGGATGCGTCGTATTCGGTCGTCTGGATTAGCCGTGTATGGCCGGAATCTCGGCCAGTTAACGGGGAAACGAGGGGGCGACTTTCCTACCCGGCCGTCGTTTCCGGATCGGGCTTTACCCAGCCACGCAGGGTTCCGTCACCCATAACTTGAACGCCTTCAGCGCGTTCGCGTAGCACGACCTTGCGGAATAGTCGCGCCATTTTAGTCTGGCGGCCGTCGGCCCCGTAAAACCGGTCCCAGGCCCAGTAATAGAGATCCTGGAGTTCGGTCGGGGTCATGTGTTTTGGCTGGAAGACCACCTTGCCGGTCGTATAGTCGATCCAGTTATTGTGGAGGACGCGGCCCTCTGCCTCGACCTGGTCGCGATACGGCGTGTGCAGAAATGGCGTCATCACCGTGAATTCCGCCATGTCCAGATCCATCTCCAGGCAAAACTCGACAAGTCGGACAACGTCGTCCTTTGTCTGGTCGTCGGCGCCCAGGATGATCGTGCCCTCGACGCCGATACCGTGGTCGCGGTACATCTGGATGCGTTTGCGGATGCCGTCGCTGGGCTGGGTGATCGCCTGGTAAACGTACCACGCGCCGGCCTCGTAGGCGGCCTGCATCACTTCGTCGTCGGATTCGATCGGGTGGCTGATCCACTTGCGCTTCAGGGGTTTCAGGGCCTTGAACAATTCCAGTTCCCAGGCCTTGGATTGGGCCAGGCTGTTGTCGACGAAGAACAGTCGGCCATTGTCGATTGATTCGACCTCGCGCACGACATCCTCGACCGGGCGGGGGCGAAAGCAGCGACCGCCCAGGTAAGCGACGCTGCAAGGCGGGCAGTTGAAGCGGCACCCGCGGCTGGCGTGGACCAGGTCGACCATCCGAACGCCCCGGTAGGTATAGAGGTCGTAATCCAGGATATCGCGCCGCGCAGTCTTGACCGATTCGATGTCAGGTAGTTGCGCCATCCGGTCGTACACTTTCTTCAACTGCTTCTTTCGCAGATCTTCCAGAAGTTCGTCGAAGTGGCCCTCGACCTCGCCCAAAAAGACCGCGTCGCAGGCCTGGGCCATTTCTTCTTTGTGGATGGCTATGGCGATGCCGCCCGCGATCACCGGGATGCCCCGGGCGCGGTAGGCGGCGGCGATTTCACGGGCGCGCGGCGTGGCGCAAGTCAACATCACGGACAGCGCGACGACGTCCGGGTTGTCCTCCAGGTCCAGTTCGACCCGGTTTTCGTCGTGGAACGTCAATTCGACGTCTGCGGGCACGTTCGCGGCAAAGTTGATCGGGCCGTGCGGCGGCAGGTGGAATTCGGTCTGCTCGGGCAGTTTCGGCCATTTCGGATAGATGAGTTTCATCCACATCGTCGGGTTCCTCCTGCGGCCAGGGGCCGCCGTATCAATGGTCCGGGTGCCGGCGTACCGCCGCCGACCAAAGTGTGCCATGGCTGCGTGCCAGGTGTACGTATAGGCCGGGTGCCGTCCCGGGGGCGAACGCTCCGGCCAGTGCCAGGGCCGCGGCGGTTCCGAAGGTGCCACTGCGGGCCCGGTAGTCGTCGATCCTAAGCACGGTGCCTGCGGGCACCAGACCTGCGAAGATCGGGTCGTCTGCCGCGACACCAGGGCCCGGCAAAAGTACCAGGGGTTCGCCAGGACGCAGCACGTCGCACATCTGCTTGGCCAGTCCGCCGGCTTGGCCGAAGCCGTCCGACCACAGCAGGTCACCCAACCGCATCTCGTCGCATCCCAGCAGTAGCCACGCACTGCCCTCGCCCAACGGCAGAGCGGGATCCAGGTCCAGGCGGCGCCAGGCGGTGTCGCGGTTGTCCGGATGCTCGTCGACGCCGCCGACCAGGGCAAAGTCCACGTCGCCGCAGACGATTGCCAAGTCAGCGGCCGCGAGTGCGCCCTCGAACGACCGCATTTCCTGGCTGACGACCATATTTGGGCCCAGGGCGCCGGTTGCGCGGGATACGTGAAACGTCGCGCTGTTGCTCACCGATGCTGCGAAGTGTCCAGGGGACGCTGGGCCCTCGGCCAGCCCGGCGGCAACCGCGACGGCCTGTTCGACCACCTGGTGTTCCTGAGCCGTGTTGCCCAGGGCCGAACCCAGGTAGATGCCGACGCGACCACCCATGGGCTGTCGGGTTGCCTGCTGCATGCACGCTGCGGCGCCCAGCATCGACAGGCGCGCATGCCGACCGACGCGGCGCGGACGCTCGGGCAGGACGCGCGCTTCCAGTTCCGACAGGTCTCCGATGCGGCGGTCGTCGGACGGCGAAGCTGGGGCTTCGGGCCACAGGGCGAATGCCGACAGGATGCCCGTCATCGCACGCCTCCCGGAGTCGGCATCTGGACCACCAGCGACACGCTGTTTCCGCCGAAACCGAAGTAGTTGAGCATCACCGGGCCGCCGCGAAACGGTGCAGGCGCCGTCAATGGCGACACTCCGATTTCGGGGTCTGGATGGACGAATCCATGGGAAATCGGCACGAAACCGGCTTCCAGGCATCCGGTGAACGCGGCCAGTTCGGCCATCCCCGCCGCACCCATCGTGTGGCCGAGGACGCGCTTCAGGGACGCGAACGGGGGCATGGTCCTACCCCAGACACGGGCCATGGCACGGCCCTCGGCTTGGTCGTTGTCAGGGGTCCCGGTGCCGTGGGCCTTGATCGCGACGATGTCAGATGGTGCGATCCCGGCGGATTCGCACGCGGCGATTATCACGGCCGCCGCCCCGCTTCCGTCCGGGGACGACGCGGTCATGTGGTACGGGTCGCACCGAGCCGCGCCACCCAGTAGCACGGGACGGTCGCCCAGGTCGCCGGCGATCGGCAGGTTTTCCAGCACAGCGGCACCAGCGGCCTCGCCCAACTGTATGCCCTTGCGGTCCCGATCGAACGGTCGGCAGCCCGCGGCGTCCAGCAGCATCAGCGATTCGAAGCCGTGGACCAGCGTTGCGGTCAACACGTCGGCACCGACGACAATCGCGCGCGGCACCCGTCCGGCCCGCAGCATCTGCCACGCGACCAGTGCGGCGTTAGCGGACGAAGTGCATGCCGAGCACACAGTGAGCACCGGTCCGTGAATGCCCAGGGCGGTAGCCAGCCGTTCGGCCATCCGCCCCAGCGACGGCTCGACGGTGACGCAGGGGATTCGGCCGTGCATCGCCAGTTCGCGGCGATAGCGCTTCTCGGATTCGAACGCATCGCCACTGATGGTGCCGACGATCAGAGCGGCATCGGCCAGTTCCGGCGTTCCAGGAACCAGGCCAGCCTCGTCCAGCGCCTGGGCGATAGCGGCCATTGCCAAGCGGTCGTTGCGGCGTTCCTCGGCAGGGACTATTGGTTCACGGACCTGGCTGACAGCGATCCGTTCGGCCAGCGGTGTGGAAAACACGTCCAGCCGTCCAGGGCCGGGGTGGTTCCCGCCTAGCGCTCGTGCGGCGGCGTCACGGCCGATGCCCGCAGCGGACACCAGACCCATACCGGCGATGCGGACCGGGGTCGCAGTCATGATGCGGGCTGCTGCGTGCGGACGAAGTCGGCGAGGGTACGCAGCGACTGCAGCACCTGGAGGGATGTGTTCCGGTCGTCGATCCGGATGGCGTATTTTCGTTGTACGGCGGTAACGATCTCAAGTGCGTCCAGGGAATCCAGTCCCAGGGGGCCTGCCGGCCCGACCAGCGGGTCGTCCCGGTCCAGTTCCGCCACGCGGGATGCGTCCATGTCGCATGATTCCACGATCAGCGTTCGCAATTCCTGTTCCAATCCATCCACCAGAACCTCCCTCAAACTGCCGGCCAGGAGACCGGCGTATTCAATCCCGTTGCCGGTAGAACGTCAACGCCACGATGGTCCCGGCCGCTGCGAATGCGGCCAGGAACAGTACATGTGGCAGGATGTCCGCGGTGTCGGCCCCGCGCATCAACAGGTCCAAGAATCCGTCCTGAGCCCGCCCCAGAGGCGAAAACGATGCGACCTGCTGCATGGCCTTGGGCATCAGGAACGTCGGCAGCATGACCCCACCAACCGCTGCGGCGATCACGACCAGCGTGGCCCCGAACATCGATGCTTGTTCCGGGGTCCGCGCCACCGCACCGACGGCCATGCCGAACGCGACGGCCGCAGTGCCGGTGGCCAGGGCCAGCAGGACCAGACCGCCGAGTGCCCGGCCCGGATCCAGCGGCGGTACGTCCAGCAGCGGCAACAGCCAGAGTCCGATCGCGAACATCAGTGCGAACTGGGCCATGCAGACGCCCAGATACAGCAACGCCTTGCCCAGTACGACCGGTACGTAGGCGCCTGGGATCATCCACAGGCGCCGCAGGGTGCCCTCGCGGCGCTCGTGAATCATCGTGCCGGCCAGCGGGATAACGATCAGGAACATCGCGAAAATCGTCCAGGCCGGGACGTTGTGCTGGGCCGAGGACGGTATGTCGGCGACCCATGCCTCCTTGGCGGCGGCGACCTCTTCGATTGCCATCAACATTCCCGGATGGTCCGGTATCGCGAACTCGGGGATCTTGAACGTGCCAGCCAGGCCTGCGGCGGCGGGCATCTGGGCGCGGATCCGTTCCGCAATGCGAGCCTCCATCGTCTTGGTGAATCCTAGGAAGATGAAGCGAGTCTCGATCCCCTGGAGCACAGCGGCTGTAGTGTTGCGCAGCAATTTGCGATACGCATCGGGCAGTGCCGGGTCGGCAACAATCGTTACGTCGGCGCCTGGAATGGGGCCCGGCGTCGGTACCCGGCCGGCGATTACGTCGGTCACCAGGCGGTTAGCGCGTTCCCTGGCGCGTGCCGTTGTCCCAGGCGCCAGCAGCAGGGCGCCTTGGTAGCGTCCCTTGGCGACGGCGGGCCGGACGGTTTTGATCGCCGGTATCTGTCCGTCGATTCGATCGATGACTTCGAAGACGCCCGCGTCCAGCAACCCGCGTTTCAGGGCGTTGCCGACATCGCCGTCGTCACTGTCGATAAGGACGATCTTGAGGGTGGGTGAGCCCATCAGCCTTAGTGCGGCCTCCTGGACCACCGCAACCACCGTGACAAGGACCGCCGGCATTAGGAACAAGACGGCCAGCCCGGCACGATCGCGCCCCAGGATTCGAGCTTCCTTTACTGCGGTGGCCAGCAGTCGTCGCATTGATCAATCCCGCAGGGCCCGGCCAGTCAAGGCCAGGAACAGGTCTTCCAGAGTATTGCAGTCCGGTCGGCCCGCGACCAG
>CAZHDQ010000069.1:0-9634 GCA_964531595.1 uncultured Anaeromyxobacteraceae bacterium | reverse complement strand
TAAGGGAAGCGGCAAACCCGCCGGGACACCCAGCGGTCATGACGCGATGGCCCGCGGGGTCGGCCTGTCCGGTGCCGTGCATGAAAACCACGACGGCCTGATGTCGTTCGGCAGCCTGATGCGACCGCAGTACGCGGCGCCCTTCCTCTGGGCGTTACAGCAAGCCACTCAAATGCCCGACTGGGTTGACGGCCCGCCCAAGACGACTGATTCTGACGCGGGGTGACCATGAAATTGAACAACGAAACCTGGATGGCCGAAGCCGATCGATTGCGCGAAATGGCGCCGCGCGGCCTGCTATTCCTGTGCGTCGCCAATTCGGCCCGCAGCCAGATAGCCGAGGGCATCGCCCGCTCGCTGGCGCCCAAGGACGTCGTGGTTTTTTCGGCAGGATCGAACCCGGGCCAACTGAACCCGCTGGCGGTGCAGGTCCTGGGCGAAATCGGGATCGACATCTCGGACCACCAGTCCAAGGGTATCCCCACCATCCCCGCCGACAGCGTCGACGCCGTCATAACCCTGTGCGCGGAAGAGGTCTGCCCAGCCTGGCTCGGCCGCGCCCACCGCATCCACTGGGGGCTGCCGGATCCGGCTGCCGCGGCGGGTGACGACGAAGCGCGTTTGGCGGCGTTTCGCACTGTCCGCGACGAATTGATGCGCAGGCTGCAGCTTGTCTTCGCGACCGGAAATGCCCGGTAGCGAGCGATAGGGGATTTACCAGTGACCGAGATATTACTAGCGTCCGCCACCGCCTTCTGGCTGGGCATCTTAACGTCAATCAGCCCCTGCCCGCTGGCGACAAACATCGCCGCCATATCGTATATCGGGCGTCGCCTTGGGAACCCGCGACAGGTCTTATGGGGCGGCTTGCTGTATACCGCGGGACGCGCGCTCACTTACGGAGTGCTGGGCTTCCTGCTGGTTGAAAGCCTGCTAAAGGCCCCAGTTTTATCAATGATCCTGCAAAGGTACCTGAACAAGGCACTGGGGCCGCTGCTGATCCTGGTCGGCATGTTCCTGGTTGGGTTGATTGCCCTGCCCGCAGTTGGCGGGGGTCTGGCGGCACGCTTCAAGGACCGGGTGGGCGACAAAGGCCTGGTCGGCGCGCTGCTGCTGGGCATCCTGTTTGCGCTGTCGTTTTGCCCGATTTCGGCGGCCCTGTTTTTCGGCACCCTGATCCCCGTGGCCGTCGCCCATAAATCCGGCATCTTGCTGCCGTCCATATACGGCATCGGCACGGGCCTGCCGGTGATGGTCATGTCGATCGTCGTGATGCTGGGCGCGCGATCCCTGGCCACGATGTTCCACCGGATGACCGCATTCGAGCAGTGGGCGCGCCGGATTACGGGCGTCGTCTTCATCGGCGTGGGTATTTACATGACGCTGGTTTACGTGTTTCGGGTACTGTCTTAGCAGCCGCGACGGCTCCAGTGCTAAGCAAACGTACCGTATAGCCAGCCGGCCACCGCCGAAAGGGCCACAATCAACCCAACGAACGTCAGGGTTTTTCGGTTCCCCAGAACGCCGCGGATTACCAGGATCGACGGCAGCGAAAGGGCCGGTCCCGCCAGCAGCAGCGTCAGCGCGGGCCCCTTGCCCATACCAGAACCAAGCAACCCCTGGAGTATTGGCACCTCGGTCAACGTTGCAAAGTACATCAAGGCCCCGGAAACCGCCGCGAACAGGTTGGCACCGATCGAATTCCCGCCGACCAACGAAGCGATCCACGTCGACGGAATCAGGGCCTCGTGGCCCGGGCGCCCAAGCAGGAAGCCCGCCACCAGCACGCCACCGAACAGCAACGGAAGGATCTGCATTGCGAAGGTCTTCGTGGAGTCGACCCATTCGACCAGTTCATCGCGGTCAAACCAACGCCGAACCATGACACCCAGGCCCACTAAACTGGCCGCAGTCAGGATCCACTTAACGCTGTGGACGGTCGCAAAAAGGCCGGACTCGCCTTCCGGTGGCTTGCCCCAGTTCGCGAACACCAGCACCCCGACCATCGACGCGAAAAACGATGCGTCCTGCCACAAGGCCCGACGCGGTTCTTCGGCAGGCTGGCTCCCGGCTGCGGCACCGGCCCGAGCTGCCTCGTCCTTGCGGAAAATGGCATGCATCAGCAGCCCAATCACGACCGCAAAGACCACAGCACCCACAGCGCGCGCGATGCCCAGTTCCGGGCCCAGGACCTGGGCCGTCAAGATGATTGCGAGGACGTTGATCGCAGGCCCAGCGTACAGGAACGCCGTCGCCGGCCCCAGCCCCGCACCCCGCATGTGGATACCGGCAAACAGCGGCAAAACCGTACATGAACACACGGCCAAAATCGTCCCAGACACCGAAGCCACCGGGTAGGCAACCCATTTTGATGCGGCTGGCCCGAGGTAGCGCATGACCGCAGCCTGCCGCACAAACACGCTGATGCCGCCGGCGATGAAGAACGCCGGGACAAGGCACAGCAACACGTGATCGCGGGCGTATTCGTGCAGCATCGCCAGCGCCTCGACCAGCGCACTTTGGAGCCGGGGGCCTTCGACCGGCAGGCGATCCACCGGCAGAAACCAAGCCGCCGCAAAGACCGCCACTACTGCGAACCATTTCAAGCGATTACGCACACCTACCCCCAACGGATCCCACTTTAGGGATCAGGGACAAATTTTCGGTACCGGTTTCGGTTGACTCAGACGACTCAACCTTCCCGGGCGGCAACTCCGATCCACCCGGCCAACTCAGCGCCCGACGGAACCCGGCCCGAAGCCTTGATCTGGCCATCGATGACCAGTGCCGGAGTGATCATCACGTCGAACGACACGATGCGGGCGATGTCCTCGACCTTCTCGATCTGCGCATCGACGCCCGCCGCTGAAACCGCCTTGACGACCTCGTCGTACAACTTTTTGCACTTCGGACAACCAGTCCCCAAAACCTTGATTTCCATGGTCTTCCCCCTGACGGGCCCTTCACGCCCGCGTATTCAACACCTGAGTCGCGCATGTAAAGAAATTCAGAACACACGGAGTCATCAACCGGTAGTGCACAACCGTCCCGACCCGCCGGTCCTCGACGATCCCATGGGCGCGCAGCACAGACAGGTGTTTTGACACCGTCGACGCATCCGTTCCAACCAGCGCCACCAGTTCGCCGGCGCTGCACTCGCCCTCGTTCAGGCGATCGATGATCAACAGCCTCGATTCGTTGGCCATCGCCTTCAGCACCCGAGCCTGCTGCTTGTAGGTGTCGCGCGTCTTCATGGGCACCTCCGGAAACGGACTGTATGGCTGCTTGGCCAAGTGTGCAACAAGAAAAATCTAACTGCCGAAAAATACAGGCACCACGGGCCAGAAGCCCTCACTTCCGGCTTCAACGCAGCACTTTCTGGGGCGCTGGATCCGTGGGACACCGAACTCGTGGGGCGCTGGATCCGTGGGACACCGGACCCGTGGGACACCGGACCAGTGGGACACCGAACTCGTGGGGCGCTGGATCCGTGGGACGCTGGACCCGTGGGACACCGGACCAGTGGGACACCGGACCCGTGGGACACCGAACCCGTGGGACGCTGGATCCGTGGGGCGCTGGATCCGTGGGACACCGGACCAGTGGGACACCGGACCAGTGGGACACCGGACCAGTGGGACGCTGGATCCGTGGGACACCGGACCCGTGGGACACCGAACCAGTGGGACGCTGGATCCGTGGGGTGATGGCCCTTTTTCTGGCGCGGATCCGCCCTCCCCGACCGACAAGTGTGGCAAGATGGCCCCGGAACCTTCCGCACGGGGGCATTGAAACGCATGGAACTGATGGTGCTCTACGACAACGATGCAGCCCCGGGGTTCGAGGCTTCGTGGGGTTTTTCATGTTTGGTGCGCCGGGGCGACATGACTGTCTTGTTCGACGCCGGTTGGGACGGCAGCCTCCTGGTCCGCAACATGCGACGTTGCGGCGTGGACCCGACGCAGATCGACCACCTGGTGATTTCCCACCAACACTGGGACCACGTCGGCGGGGTGCCTCAGGTGCTTCATCCGGAAATGACCGTGTGGATGCCGGCCGGACCGTCAAAGCGCATATCGGACGAAATCGAAACGCGTTGCAAGGTTGTCCGGGTCGAAGGCCCCTGCCAAATCGCGCCCGGGATCCGATCCACTGGCCTGTTGGGTGATGCCATCCCGGAACAATCGCTACTACTGGACGTCGCGGGCGGCCTGTTCGTGCTGACCGGATGCGCGCATCCTGGCGTGGACCGCATCCTGTTAGCAGCGGCCACCCAGGGAAGTGTCGTCGGGATCGCGGGCGGCTTCCACGATTTCGAAAATCTGGACGCGCTGGCCGGAATGCGTACGATCGTTGTCGGGCACTGCACCAGTCGCAAGCACGATATCTTGCGACAGCACGCCGAACGGGCTGTGCGCAGCGAGGTCGGCTTACGGCTGCACACCGACGATTGAGGCAACCGGTGTCGGCGGGCAATGCCCATCGGGCCGATGGGATGAATGGATGGCAACGTATTCGAGAGGCATGCGCATGAAGGGATTTCCAACGACGCTGTTAGGGGTTTTCCTGGTTCTGGGGTCGATCCTGGCTACCGGTTGCGGCAGCGGGGATGACGCAACCACGGGCGACACCATGTCCGGGGATACCACGGGCGACACCTTGCCCGCAGACGCCACGGGCCCAGCGCCCATGGAACTGACGGTCATGACCTACAACGTACTGTGCTCGTTTTGCGACAACACCTACGACCCCTGGGCCGAGCGGTTGACATACCACCAGGACATCATCAAACGTCATGACCCGGACTTGATAGGCCTTCAGGAACTGACGTTTGCTGAAGAGGTTGACGAATATCTGGCATTGAATGCAGGCTATGCTGCCGTGTATTTCATCAGCACGGATCCAGATACCCTGATGCCGACCTACCCCGACGAAACCATTCTGTACCGGAAGGACCGGTTCCGGGAAATTGAACAGGGGTTTTTCTGGCTTAGCCCGACGCCGGACGAACCGTTTACCGTGGGATTCGCGGAAGGCTCGTCTCAGTTCTGGCGTCTGGTGGGCTGGGTCCTGCTGGAACAGATTTCTGACGGCCGCCGGCTGTACATGGTCAACACCCACTTCGACAACAATTTCCCCTCCCAGGAACTTAGCGGCCCCCTGGTCTATGAGCGTTTGGCCGACAAGGTCGCGCAGCATCCAGTCGTTTTCACCGGGGACTTCAATACCCATCCAGGTGAGGCGGCGTACGCAAACCTGGTCGAGGGGGTCGACGGCCACGACTGGCACTTCACCGATGCCTGGGATATCGCAGCGGAAAGACTGGTGGTCATCAACCAGGACCCAGAGCCCCCCTACGAACCGGCGAACCGAATCGACCAGATCCTGCTGGCCGGTGGGGACTTCCAGTGTCCTTCCTGGCGCGTCGACTTAACCACCTACGGCGCCAGGAGCCTATTTCCATCCGACCACTACGCGATTTCGGCGCGGATCGTGATCCGGTAAGAAGCATCAAAGATCGCCCGCCGTAATCAGGCGAAGGAGGGACGCCGTGCCAATCTATCGTTTCGGTGAATTCACGCCGCGGATCGACCCCGGGGCCTACATCGCCCCAAGCGCCATCGTCATCGGAAACGTGATTATCGGACCCGACTGCTACATCGGGCACGGGGCCATCCTGCGCGGGGACTACGGCGCCATCGAGGTGGGCTCAGGCACGGCCATCGAAGAAGGCGTGATCGTGCATGCCCGTCCAGGAGACAAGACGACGATCGGCACGCGCGTCACCATCGGCCACGGCGCGATGATCCACAACGCGACCATCCGGGAAGGCGCGACGATCGGCATGCGCGCGGTGATCAGCGATTTCGCCGATGTCGGTGAAGGGAGTCTGGTGGGAGAACAAGCGCTGGTGCGGCGCGGCCAGCAGATCCCGCCCCGAGTAGTGGCCGTCGGCGTACCCGCGAAAGTCGTCGGCGAGGTCGAGGAAAAGCACCAGGACATGGCCTTCTGGGCCAAGGAACTGTACAAGGATCTGGCCCACCGCTATCCCGACGAACTGCATGAAATCAGCCGCGAGGATGCGACGCCTTGTGACGACGGCAATCCCCCCACAGACGACCCCGGGAAGTAGCAGGAAAACAGGTCGTCGCGCCGAACATGCAGACGCGGAAATCGAACGTCATCGAGGCCGCCCAGCGGCCCAACCTACTAGGAATCGACCGTCACAATTCCTGAGGGACCAGATTGACCACGTATAACTGCATGCCCAGACTCGGCATCGTAACCTGCACGTACAGCAGATCGCCGGCTTTACCCAGGACCCACGGGTACGAACCGTCGGGGCCGGAGTTCAGGTCCGCCACCATGTGCGTGCCTGCAACGGTCCCGTCCGTCAGCCACAGTTCCGGGCCGACAATCCCGTTGTCGGCGGAAAAGAACGTGTACTGGTCATCCCAGGAAAAGAATCCGTGCGGATCGGAACCTGCCCCCCCCGCACGAATGTCCACGCGGGAAACGATGCCGGTCGGCAGGTCCATCAGGTGCAGTTCCCGCCCCATGCTGGTGGCCATGGCGGAAAACAGCAGCGTGTCGCCGGTCACGTGCAAGTCGGCCGGGTCACTGGACCCCTTTGGTTCCAGATCGACCAACCGTTTGGTCAAACGTTCCGGGCCCGAACTGCTCCACAACTCGCGGTCGGATGTGTCGTCGGTGGCCGCGTACAGGATCTTGGCCGTACCCCCTTCGGATGTGTACGAGACCAGCCAGTCCGGATACGCCCCGCCGTCACCGGCAACCACGTCCCGCAGCATTTCCGTGCCGGCCGCGGTTGCGTCGGAACGCCACAGTTCGCGTCCGTTCGTCCCGTTGTCCGCGCTGAAATAGACGTTTCCGCCGGCCTCCACCAGGAACCTGGGTTCGGAACCACAATCGCCGGGGCAGATGTCTTGGACCATTTCGGTGGTGGCCCCAGCGTTCTTGAACAATTCGGTTGAAGTTTCCGCAGTGTCCGCCGCGAACAGAACGGTCCAGGGCTTGTTCGGTTTGGTCACGGGGAACCCGGCAAAGTATTCCGGGTTCGAGCTCGAGGTGCCTGCGTTGATGTCCTGCAACAGGCTGGTGCCGGCTTCCGTGCCGTCAGTGACCCAGGGTTCCCGTCCGGCATCGGCGGTCGATGCACTGAGGTACAACCGGTCCCCTACCCGAGTCATTTCACCCGGAGAAGAACCATCTGGGCCGACCTGGATATCCTTCAAGAGGGTCGTCGATTCCTGCGTTCCATCGGTCTTCCACAGTTCGAGGCCATAGTCGTCACTGTCCACCGTGAACACCGCCCCGTCCCCGACGGCCGAGAACCCGTGATAGAGATTTTCCCAGCGGCTCGAGTAGGCGGCGGCCGAAATCAGATGGGTGCCCGCATTCGTCCCGTCCGAAATCCACGGTTGCGGCACCTTGTCGGTTTCATTCCCGACGAACACCAACCGGCCATCGGGCAGGACCGCCGTGGGCCGACCCGTCATGCCGCCCTGATACCGCATCGGCAGGGTGATTTCGGTAGCGGCCTGACCGGGAACCAACCTGAACACCCGGTCCCCGGAATCCGGCCCATCAATCGTAAAAATCACCGAATCCCCGACGCGCACCAGGTCCCAGCCACCGTCCAACCGCGGGTCCTGGTCGCTCAGGGCGTAGGTACCGGCATTGGTTCCGTCGCTGACGAATATCTGGTCTCCACCGGGCAAGCGGTACGCGAAATACAGCCGGCCGTCCAACGCGACCGGATAGTAGATGCTCGACCCTTCGCTGCCCGGCACGATGTCCTTGATCAACGTGGCCTGCGGGTTTGCGCCGGTCAGCGGGATCTTCCACAGTTCCTTGCCCGTCGCGTCGCTCGTGGCGGAAAAGAAAAGGTTTTCGCCCACCTCGATCAGGTTGGAAACCAGCGCATCGTTGCCTGCATTGATCAGCGTCAATCGCCGAGTTCCGGACGAGGTGCCGTCCGTTTGCCACAGTTCGCTCTTCCCGATCGCATCCCACGCCCTGAAGTACAGTTTGCCGCCGGCCACCATCAGATACCACACGCTCGTTCCGACCGTGGCGCCAGTGGCCGCCGCAAATTTCACCGTGCCGGCTTCGGTACCGTCGGTTTGCCACAATTCGCGCGTTCCGCCTGAATCATAGGCCGCAAAATACAACCGGTTTCCCATTGCGGTGAAGGACTCGGGACATTTCCCCGTGTTGCTGTCCGGGATGAAGTCATTCAACCGGTATGTTCCCGCTGCGGTTCCGTCCGTCCGCCACACGTTGCATCCGTACTCGGGGTCGCTGCCGTTGAAGTATTCGACCCCGCCCAATGAACCGAAGTAACCGACGCTACCGGTGTTAGGATTGAGTTTTGCCAGAGGCCGGGCGGTCGCGCCATTGCCAGGACTGACAAACAGGGTCCAGTCATCCTCCAGGAAGCCGTAGAAATACGTCTTGCCGTCGAAGGTGTTGGACTGAATCTTCATCACGTTCTGGTAGATGCCCTCGCGACCCGGGTTCAAATCGCCCAGAAAATGGCTTCCATCCTCGGTACCGTCGGTCAGCCAGGCTTCGTAGCCGTGAATCCCGTCATCGCGCAGCATGAACAGGCGGTCGCCGGCGACCGTGAGGCCGAAGGAATTCCTGCTAATCCCGTTCCGGATGAACCGGGGTTGCAAGGGGGTCGCTACGTTGCTGACGGGGTCCCAGACATAGATCTCTTTGTACAGGTGCCCCATATCCAGATCGAAATATGCCTTGCCACCCGCCGACCGAATCACTCCCACGCCGGGAAGTTCGGGCGTCCTGGTCAGATCTTTCGTCCGCCCTACCCGACCCGTGTAGTCCATCACGCACGGTTCCGGGACAAAATGCCCGGCCGGGCAGGTCAGGATCAACAGGCCGATCCCGCCGATGCCGCATCCTTGCACCGTTCTGGACTCGTCGACACACTCGTCAGGATCGACACAGGGGCCGTCGTCTTGCCAAGCCCCGTCTTCGCAAACCTGGGACTGGTCGCCACGGCCGTTATACCCGCAGGGGATTTCGCGCACGTCCTGGTCGGTACACGCGGCGGCGGGCCGGCAGTCGTCCTGGTAAACCCAGCGGCCTGTCACGCAAGTCTGCGTTTCGTCGCCACCCGATCCGTCCTCGCAAGGAACCACGCGCGTCGCGTCGTCGATGCACAGGTCCGGATCGGTGCAAGGCGTCGTGGTCGTCCACAAACCCTGGACGCACGTCTGTTCCAGGGTCGCCCGACCGTTTTTCCCGCCGCAATCGACGGCCCGCTTGTCGCCGTCCGGACTGCATTCCTCGGGGGGGCCGGAATCCAAGGTCGCGTCCACACCAGGATCCGATGGTTCGGCGTCGTTGCCGTTACCCGGATCGATCGGTTCGGTATCGGCATCGGGTCGCTGACCAGGGTCGTAACCATGGATGTCAGCGCCTACCGCGTCCGGGGCATCAGGCTGGATCGCGTCAATTCCGGGACCCGGGTCGGTCCCGCCTGCCGAATCCCCGCAGGCGGCCTGACCCAGCCACACGAAAACACAGACTATAAGGGCCGCGTGTAACGTGCGCATACATGCCTCCATACCGACACTATCGATAA
>CAZHDQ010000068.1:0-9673 GCA_964531595.1 uncultured Anaeromyxobacteraceae bacterium | reverse complement strand
GCTGTGCTGAATGCGCCTGGGGGCCGCGGTCCGATTGACTTCGGAGCTGATCTTCGACATAATGCGACTGCGGTCCACGGCTTGCAATGTTCCTTCGGCTCTGCCGGTGGATGCTCATCACGCTTGCAGGTCGTGGGCCGTATTTTTGTTCGTTCTGGCGGCCTGTTCGCGGCCGAATCTTCCAGACGACCAAGGTCTCGGTTACCATCGACGAACCTTTCAACAGGGAAGCGAACCATGCGCCCCGTCGTGACTAGCACCGACATCACGGAACTGCCACTTCTTTCACGCGGCAAAGTCCGCGACATGTATGACCTGGGTGACCGGGTGCTGATCGTCGTCACCGATCGGCTTTCGGCATTCGACCACATCCTGCCCAACGGTATCCCGGACAAGGGGCGGGTGTTGAACCTGCTGACCGCCTTCTGGATGGAACGCACGCGCGGCGTCGTCGACAACCACCTGGTCAGCGTCGATACGGCCGACTTGCCCGCGGCGGTCCTCCATCATTCCGACATGCTCGACGGTCGGTTCACGATCGCCAAGAAGGCGCAGATGTTGCCGGTGGAATGCATCGTGCGAGGTTACCTGTCTGGTTCGGGCTGGAACGACTACAAGCGGACCGGTGCGGTCTGCGGCATTGGGCTGCCGCAGGGGCTGGTCGAAAGCGATCGTCTGCCTGAAACGCTGTTCACGCCTTCGACGAAGGCCGAAACCGGACATGACGAAAATATCTCGTTCGAGCAGGCGGCTGCGTTGCTTGGCGAGGACATGGCGGCTCAGGTGCGTAATCTGTCGATCAAGGTCTACGAACATGCGGCTGCGTACGCGTTGACCCGCGGCATCATCATCGCTGACACGAAGTTCGAGTTCGGGGTCTTGGACGGCCGCCTGATCCTGTGCGACGAGGTCCTGACGCCTGATTCCAGCCGGTTTTGGCCGCTTGATGCGTACGTACCTGGGCGATCCCAGCCGTCCTTCGACAAACAGTATGTTCGCGACTGGCTGCTGGGAATCAAATGGGACAAGGAGCCGCCTGTGCCCGTGCTCCCCGACGATGTCGTGGCCGGCACGTCCGCCAAGTACCGCGAGGCCTACGAGCGGCTAACGGGGACGGCGCTGTAGCGCACCAAGCCGAAAAGGCAACTACCGCCGTGCGTTGCGGGTTTCATCCAGGAATTGCGCCACCGCGTCGTTGACGAAATCCGGGTGTTCCAGCATCGAGTAGTGTGTGCCGTCCGGAATCAAGACCAGCTTGGCACCCGGGATTGCTGCGGCCAACCGGCGTGCGTTGGCTGGCGGCGTCAGGATGTCCAGAGTTCCGCCTGTGACCATGGTCGGGGCGTGGATTTTGGACAGGTACGGCGCGGCCGAATGCTGGTTCAGCGCCAGCATCAACGTGAAGTAGCGGCGCCAGTCGTTGGTGGAAAAACGGTCCAGGACTTCAAGAAAAAACGCCGGTGGGTTTGAAAGGAATCCGAGAGCGGTCAGCAGTTCGGGGAACCGCGGGTGGTGCATCAGAATTTGGGCGGCAGGCTTTAGCAAAACGTTCGCGTGGCGCAGCATCCGCAGAGTGCCTTTCAGCAGCGGGCCGATGCCTGGTACGCCAAGGGCCGTGCTCAGGACGTGTTCGTAGGCACCGTTAATAAGGACCAGAGCCTCGATCTGGTCGGGATGGCGGTGGGCGAACTCGAGCGCTATCTGCACCCCCATGCTCCAGCCTGCCAAAACGAACCGGTCGAGTCCGCGCGCCGCGACTATCGCCTCGAGGTCGGCTGCGTGGTCTTCCAGGAGCACGCGCGCAGGGTCCTTGGGCCATGCCGACAAGTAGGTGCCACGAGGGTCCCAGGTCACCAGTCGCCACGTTGGTGCGAAACGCTCGATGTAGTATTTCCAGCAATACAGATGGGAGCCAAGCCCCGGCGCCAGCACCATCGTCCGGTCACCCTCGCCGGCCTCATGCACGGCAATCCAGGTGCCATCGAACGATTGCAGCATTTTTGTCTGAATCGGCGTCTCGATGTGTGGATAGGCCGTCGCGGCCTCGGGTTCTTGGCTCACGCCTCAGCCTTGTCGTTCGGGCCAGTTACCAGTGCTATTTTGACCCTATTGCGGCCCGTTTGTTTGGCAAGGTATAGCGTGTCATCAGCGATGCGGAAGAGTGCCGCCGCGTCCTTTGCGTGATCTGGGAATGCGGCCACGCCGACGCTGATCGTGGTTGAACCGGCATCAACGCCCAGATCGTCCTTCAGTACCAGGGCCTCGACCCGTTGCCTAAGCATCTCGCCCAAGTCTGCTGCCTGGGCGGTCGTCGTCCCCGGCAAAAGGATTGCGAATTCCTCGCCGCCGGTCCGGCACGCGGTGTCGGTGACTCGCACGCGCGTGCGCAGAGTCTGAGCGATGTCTTGCAGCGCCCGGTCACCTGCCGGGTGTCCGTGGGCGTCGTTGAACTCCTTGAAGTGGTCGACGTCGATCACTAGGAGCGCAAACGGCATGCCCAGCCGTTCGGCCCGCAGCACCTCAAGGCGTAGCGATGCATCGAAGTGGCGGAAATTGTACAGGCCCGTCAGGCCGTCGGTCGTGGCCAGTTCGCGCAGTCTGGTGTTCGCTTCGGCCAGCAGGTGGTTGGCAGACTGGAGCTCCCGGGTCCGGTCGTCGACCTGGGATTCAAGATTCCTAGTGTTGTTCTCGACGGTTGCTGCCATCTGGTTGAAGGTCGACCCCATGATGGTGATTTCGTCGTCGCCACGGACAGGGACGCGAATCGCCATGTTGCCACGCCCGTACTCGTTGGCCGCATCAGTCAGCATTTTGAGCGGTTCGATGATCTGGGCGTTCAGCACCACCACCAGCAGCGCCGCGGCAAGCGCAGTGGCCAGCAGCACGGCGCCGATGACCCCGATCAGCGTTCGCGCCATGATCCGCTGGATCCGGCCCAGGCCCACTCCGGTGAGTAGCGTCCCCCATCGCACAGGGGGATTCGTGCCGATTCCTGTTACCAGTGGCCGGCTGACGAGCAGCATTTTCTTGCCATCTCGAAAACCGTGCCGCTCGATGGCGCGGTCCAGGGCGGCCGCCTCCATGCTGAATCCGTCGTTCGCAAAGGTTCCGTATTCGAATTGGCTCGTGTGCGCCATCACCCGGCGGTCGGGCGCCAGGACCGCGACGAACTGGACGTCGAGTTGTTCCAGGTGCAGTTCGCCCAGGCCAGTGACCATTCGGTCCAGGGAGTCGATGCGGCCCATCGCGATCTCGGATGTTGCCTGCACCGCCAGCGCATCCAGGAATGTTCGCGCTCGCAGGCGAGCTTCGTTTTCGACGTTTTCGCGCAGCAGAACCAGCATCAGGGCGCCCAGCGCGAGCGTTGCCGACAGCAGCACCGCGACCCCGATGAGTGGCACTTTGGTTCGCAGTCTCATTTCACGACCCCGCCCAGTCGACGGAAGGCGTTCAGCGTCGTCCTTACTTCGTTGTAAAAACTGTCGTCAGAACGGGCATATCCGCAAACGGTGCCCAGAGGCGCCAGCATCTCTCGCCCTGCGGGGTTGGCGGTGTTCAGCACTGCGAAGGCGTCGACGATTCGGGCGACCAGGGCCGAATCCAGGCTGGGCAGAACCACGATGGCTTCAAGTGGGATTCGGCCAGTAATCGCGAGGATGGACAGCGCACCGGCGTCGCGCCCCTCCCGTCGGGCTACCTCGATACCCACGTCGAACGTCGCACCGACGTCGACGGAACCGTCAAGCACGGCGTCGATAACACCCATGTGGCTTCCAGTGTATTCGACGCGCGAAAAATCCCGTTCGGGGACCAGGCCGTCTGCCAGCAGGCGGACACGTGGAAAAAGGTCACCGGACGCTGAGTTAGGCGATACGAACGCGATCGAGCGCCCGGCCAGTCGTCGCACGTCGTGGATATTGGAATCGGTCCGGACGATCAGGTATCCGGTGTAATGGACGTGACCGTCCTGGATGGTTGTCAGGCTGGCCGTCAGGCAAGGGTTGCGTTCCTTGGCGATGATGTATTCCAGCGGCGGGAGGATGGCGATTTCGATATCCCCGGTCTCAAGCAAGTCGGTCATTTTTTTATAGTCGTCCACGGGGACCAATGTGACTGGTATCCCCGTGAACTGGGACAGGTGATCGGCCACCTGCTGGTATCCCTTGGACAGGACCGAAGGGCTGCCAAGGAGGGCGGCACCAATGCGTAATTCCTGAACCGGTTGGTTGCCGAGTGGGCAGTCGACTGGCGACGCGGCCTTCTGTGAGACGGGCTTGGGGACCGGCGGGCGTGTGAACTCGCACGAGATCGCGGCGATCGCCAGGCATGCAGTAAGCAGTAGGACGAAACGCGGTACGGCCCGCCTCTCAGGGGGCTTCCGAGTCCCAGGAACTGGCCAAGAAATGCTGAACACGAGCGCATCCTACGCCAAGAGCACTGTGGGATGCAATGCCGGTGGCTGGCTTTGGGCCCCAGGTTCCCTTGACATGCCGATGCCGGCCGGATAAACCTGTCCGGACGCTTGGGGGGCCGTGATGTTCGGCAACCGGATAACCATCGTCGTCGGGCACTTCGGCAGCGGCAAGACCGAAATCGCTGTCAATGGCGCGATGTCTTTGGCGGCGTCCGGCCATGCCACCAGCTTGGTGGATTTGGACTTCGTGAAGCCTTACTTCCGATCGCGCACCGCCGGTCGTTTCCTGATCGATGCCGGGGTCGAACTGGTGGCACCCGATGGTGAAAACCTGTACGCCGACCTGCCGATTCTGCTGCCTCGCGTGCGATCCGTATGTAAGGATCTGACCCGTACAGTAATAATGGATGTCGGCGGCGACCCCACTGGGGCCCGTGTCCTGGGGTCTCTGGCCGATGTGTTGCACGATCAGCCGCTGGAACTTGTGCTGGTCCTGAACTTCCGGCGCCCGTGGACGCCCGATGTACCTTCGGCGCTGGTCATGGCTGCCGGGATTCAGACGGCCGCTCGTCGCAAGGTCGACGGGATCGTGTCCAATACCCACCTGATGGACGAAACGACCCTGGACGTTGTGCGCGAGGGATGGCAAATGTCTCGTGAAGTCGCTGCGACTCTGGGGGTTCCGGTTCGCGCCGTGGCGGTGGAAGATGGCGTGCTGCCGGAAGTAGACGACGCAACGTTCGGGTGCCCAGTGCTGCGTCTGCGGCGGTCTGTGCGGCCGGTCTTCGAGGAAGGGCTTCAGGTTCCGCGCGTCGGGCCGCTGTTCGTGTTGAAGTAGGAGGTGTCCCGTGCCTCGAATCGAAATCGACCGGGATCGTTGCAAGGGGTGTGAGCAGTGCGTCAAGGCATGCCCCCAGCAGATTTTGGGAATGAGCAAGGAAATCAACGCGAAAGGGTATTTTTTCGCAACTGTTGTGGAGCCGATGCGCTGCATCGGGTGCCGTGTCTGCTGCATCACGTGCCCCGACGTCGCTATCACGATGCAGGTGCATGGAACGATGATCCACTATTACCGTTATTGAGGGACGCATGGCCAAAAAGCTGATGAAGGGCTGCGAGGCGATCGGCGAGGCGGCGGTGCGGGCCGGCTGCAAGCTGTTTTTCGGATACCCGATCACGCCGCAAAACGAAATCCCCGAATATCTGTCCCACCGGCTTCCCCAGGTGGGCGGTACGTTCGTCCAGGCGGAAAGCGAGGTCGCCGCATCGAACATGATTTACGGGGCGGCCGGTGCCGGCGAGCGCGTCTTCACGTCATCGTCATCGCCTGGTATCAGCCTGATGCAGGAGGCCATGTCCTACCTTGCGGGTGCCGAACTGCCGGTGGTTGTCGTCAACATCATGCGGGCCGGGCCGGGCCTGGGCGGCATCCTGCCTGGACAGGCCGACTACTTCCAATCGACCAAGGGCGGCGGGCACGGCGACTACCGTTGCTTGGTGCTTTCGCCATGGTCGGTTCAAGAGGCGGCCGACCTGGTCCAGGACGCCTTCGACCTTGCGGATTACTACCGCAATCCCGTTATCGTGCTGGGCGACGGCCTGATCGGCCAGATGATGGAACCGGTCGAGTTTCGCGAGGACCGCTTGCCGTTAAAGGAACTGGAGCGCAAGGACTGGGCATGCACCGGATGGCGACGTGACGGTTCCCGGCCCCGGGCTGTGGTCAACTCGCTGTATCTGGATGCCGATTCCCTGGAACGTCACAACGAGGATCTGACAGCCAAGTACGTGGCGATGCGCGAAAACGAGGTGCGTGTCCAGGGGAAGTACCTGGACGAGGAATCCGATCTGTTGGTGGTCGCCTACGGTACGGTCGCGCGCGTGTGCCTGACCGCCATCGAGGACCTGCGCGCGTCGGGCCTGAAGGTTTCGCTGATCCGGCCGATTTCGTTGTTCCCGTTCCCGTATCGGGCCGTTGCCGATGCCGCGGCCAGGGCAAAGGCGGTGCTGGTCGTCGAACTGTCCACCGGGCAGATGATCGAAGACGTGCAACTGGCGGTCCAGGGGACGCGTCCAATCCACTTCCACGGGCGGACCGGTGGCCACCTGGTTACGCCTGAAGGGGCCGCGCAGCAAATCCGAGCGGTTCTGGATGGAAAGTCCCAGGAGGTGCGCCATGTCTGAGTCGGTATTCCAGTATCCGGATGCTATGACGCAGGCCAACACGCACTACTGTCCGGGTTGCACTCACGGCACGATCCACCGGATGGTGGCGGAAGTCATCGACGAACTGGGCATTCGTGCCCGTACCGTCGGCATCTCGCCGGTGGGGTGCGCCGTGCTGGCCTACAACTACTTCGAAACCGATTTTCAGGAAGCGTCACACGGTCGTGCGCCGGCCGTCGCGACGGGCGTCAAACGGGCTCGGCCAGACCTGATCGTGTTTACTTATCAGGGCGACGGCGACTTGGCGTCCATTGGCATGTCGGAGATCGTCCACGCGGCCAATCGCGGCGAAAAGATCACCGTCGTGTTCGTCAATAACGCGATTTATGGCATGACAGGCGGCCAGATGGCGCCGACTACCATGCCTGGGCAGGTCACGACAACTTCCCCGCTGGGGCGCGATGTCGAGCAGGTCGGGTACCCGATCCGGGTGGCTGAGCTTATAAGCACACTGCGCACGCCTGCATTCGTGGCCCGCGGCGCGGTCCATTCGCCGCTGAACGTCGTTCGGGCCAAGGATCTGCTGCGGCGCGCGTTTGCCTACCAGGTGGCCGGCACGTGCTTCAGCCTGGTCGAGCTGCTTTCGACCTGCCCGACGAACTGGGGCATGCCGCCGGATGCGGCGTGTCGATGGGTTGAATCCAACATGGTGCCGTACTACCCGCTTGGCGTGTTCAAGACGCCTGATGGTGTGGACCGGGCACCGCGGCCGAAGTAGTACCAAGGGGGAAGGCGATGCAGCACGACATGATCCTGGCGGGGTTTGGTGGCCAGGGCGTCCTGTTGATCGGTAAGATGCTAGCCTACGCGGGCATGAACGCGGGCCGCGAAGTATCCTGGCTGCCCTCCTACGGGCCCGAGATGCGTGGCGGAACCGCGAACTGCACCGTCGTAATCTCGGACAAGCCGGTCGGTTCGCCGGTCATCCAGACGCCAGGCGCGTTGTTGGCGATGAACCTGCCCTCGCTGGACAAGTTCGAAGCCAACGTGCGGCCCGGCGGCGCGATCATAGTCAACACATCAATGATCAACCGGGCCGTTGGGCGCGACGATGTTCTGGCAGTCGGGATTCCCGCAAACGACTTGGCGATGGAACTGGGCAATCCTCGGTGCGCCAATATCATCGCGCTGGGCGCGTTTGTCGGCGCTACCGATGTACTGCCGATGGCCGAGGTCGAGGAAATGGTCAGGCAGAACTTCGCGGCCAAGCCCGCGTTGGTCGAACTGAACCTGAAGGCTCTGCGTGTGGGCTTCGAGCGTGGCGAGCAGGCCCGCGTGGCCCGGGCGGGGCAGGGTGCTTGACGTGGCGGCCCCGTCGGGGGGCACGCGGACGGAGGAACGGATGCCGCAGCAACCGTGCGTGGATATGGCGCCGCTGGAAGGGATCCTGGAACGGTACCCGCGCCAGGAAACGTCGTTGATCCAGGTGCTTCAGGACGTACAGCGAACCTACAACTACCTGCCGAGCGAGGTGCTTTCACGCGTGGCGACGGTCCTGAACGTGCCGCTGGCCAAGGTGTTTTCGGTGTCGACATTCTACAAGGCGTTCTCGATGACGCCCCAAGGTCGCGTGATCATCAAGGTCTGCACCGGCACGGCATGTCACATCCGCGGTGCCGACCAGTTGATCGACGAGGTACAACGCCGACTGCACATCTGCCCGGGGGAAACAACCGAGGATCGGGGCTTCACGCTGCAAACCGTCAATTGCGTCGGGGCGTGTGCCATGGCGCCCGTGGCGATCGTCGGCAGCAAGTACTTCGGGGCGGCCAAACCGTCCGACCTGGCGAAGCACCTGAACGCGATGGAAGGGGGGGACGATGCGAATTGAGTCCCGCGAACGGTTCGACGCGGTGGTGACTGCTGCCCGGGAAATCAACGCCGGCCACAAGCGCGAGATCCTGATTTGCTGCGGCACCGGTTGCCTGGCGAACGGATCGATGGCGGTGGCCGACGCGTTCGCCGAAAAGATCGCGGCCGACGGGCTGGACGCGACGCTGTCGTTGCACACCAAGCAGACTGGCTGCCACGGGTTTTGCGAACGCGGGCCGCTGGTCGTGGTCCTGCCGGAAGGTATCTTGTACACCAAGGTCAAGCCCAGGGACGTGGCCGATATCGTCGAAAAAACGGTCGCCAACGGCGAGGTGATCCCCCGCCTGTTGTACAAAGACCCGACGAACAAGAAGGCGATCGAGCGGTACGAGGACATCCCGTTCTACAAACACCAAGTGCGCGTGTCGATGCGCAACATCGGACGCGTTGACCCCGCCGACCTGGACGACGCGTTGGCCCACGGGGCCTATTCGGGGCTGGCGCGTGCCTTGTTCGACCTGACGCCCGATCAGGTGATCGCGGAAGTCGAGGCGTCGGGGTTGCGCGGGCGCGGCGGCGCAGGCTTTGGTACGGCGCGCAAGTGGAAGGCGACGCGCAGGGCCAGCGGCGACCGCAAATTCGTGCTGTGCAATGGCGACGAGGGCGACCCCGGCGCGTTCAAGGACCGCTCCATAATGGAGGGCGACCCCCATGCGGTGATCGAGGGCATGGCGATCGGTGCCTACGCCGTGGGTGCTAGCGAGGGCTACGTCTATGTCCGCGACGAATACCCGCTGGCCGTCGATCACGTCAACCTGGCGATTGCCAAGGCGCGGGAACGCGGCCTGCTGGGCGACAACATCCTGGGCACGGGTTTTTCCTTCGACCTGCACGTTTCGCGCGGTGGCGGTGCCTTCGTGTGCGGCGAATCGTCGGCGCTGATGCGGTCCATCGAGGGCAAGGTCGGCGAGCCACGCGCGAAGTACGTACATGCTTCAGACCGCGGATTGTTCGACCTGCCGACTGTGCTCAACAACGTCGAGACCTGGTCCGACGTCGGCGCGATCCTTGGCCGTGGCGGCGCTTGGTTTGCGGGTATGGGAACGGCAAAGTCCAAGGGCACCAAGGCATTTTCCTTGGTTGGCAAGGTCAAGAATACCGGTCTGATCGAATTGCCGATGGGTACGACGCTGCGCCACATCATCTTCGACATCGGTGGCG
>CAZHDQ010000067.1:0-9778 GCA_964531595.1 uncultured Anaeromyxobacteraceae bacterium | reverse complement strand
TGTCGCGGGCGTGAAAGGCCCGTGTCCTTGACCAGACTAGACGATGGGGTCAATGAGCCCAGCGAGATTCGAACTCGCGACCAACGGCTTAAAAGGCCGCTGCTCTACCGACTGAGCTATGGGCCCAGCCCACAAAAACGGCGGCAAATGTACCCGTCGAAACTCCGAATGTCAACAAACATCGACGTCGAAATTTCTGGGAGCCCGTCAGTCCCGAACTGCGCATCCTGAACTCGTGCCCTTTTTCAACTAAAAGCCTTGAAATCAGATGGTGCAGCAGCGGGGTGGCTCCTGGTGTCTCGATGGCCCTATACTGCGACACGACCGCCGTGGAGCTGGCCGTGACCGTAGCCCAACCCGGACAAGATCACCCGAAGCATGCAGGACGCACGCGGACCCTGATGTTCGCGATTTCGATCGCCTTGGTCGCGGCCACCTTCGTGCCATACGCCATCCAGGCGGCTAACCCCCCGGATGGGCGGACTTTCACCTGGATGTTCCAGCGATTACCAGACAAGGCATCTTACCTGATGTGGATGGACCAGCACGCCGCCGGGCACATTGCGGTCGAGAATCGGATGGCGCTGGGGGTGGCTGGTTCCATGCCTCCGAACCCGGTCTGGCTGGTTCTGGGTCGGATCCAGGCATGGACGGGACTGCCGGGCATTGCGGTCTACCATGCGGGGCGGGCGGCCCTGGCCCTGGTGTACTTGTGGGTCCTGGGCGCCTTGTGCTTGGCGGCCTTGCCGACGACGCGGCAGGCGATGGCGGCGTTCCTGATGGCGGCCGCTGGGAGCGGGCTGGGTTGGCTGGAATCGCTGGGGCTGCCCGTGCGCAGCGCCGACTGGATCACGGAACTGTGGAGTTTCCCGTCGCTGTTCCTTTACCCGCACTTCGCGGCTTCGCTGGCGCTGACCGCCGGGGGACTGCTGCTGCTGTGGCGAGCCCGCGCACCTGGCGGTAACGGAACTCCGGGGCACGACACGATCCAAAACGCGATCGGTGCGGGCCTGCTCTGGGCGGCGCTAGTCTGGGTCCACCCTTACACGGCCGGGACCCTTTACATCGCGGTCGTTTTGTCGCTGCTGCTGGACCGGATCGGGACGCGGCCTCCAATCGACGCGCGTCCAGGCGTCATCGTCCTAGCTTTGGGCGGGCTTTCCATCGTCGCAATGGCGGTACACATGGCATCCAGCCCGGCGATGCAGGCGTGGGCGGCCCAGAACCGACTGCCATCCCCTCCACCGGCCGCATATCTGCTGGGCCTCGGCGTTGTCGGTATCGGCGCCGCCTGGGGAACCGCCCGCCGGGTTTGGCAACGCGATTGGCCACCGCAATGGCGCTTCCTGGTAGCATGGGCCGCGGCCGCCGCCGTCCTGGCCTATTCGGGTCCGCTGGTCCCCTTCGAGCGGCGTTGCATCGAGGGTGTACACATCGCTTTGGCACTGTTGGCTGCTGGCGCGATCGGCCCGTGGTTGGATCGCCTTGGACGGCTGGGTGCCGCGGCGGCGCTGGCTGCAATGGTGGTTGTCATCGCACCTACGAATGTCGTGATGTTGGTTGTGGAATCCGCCAATCCGAAGGCATCAGCACAGGTCCGCGACGATTGGCCCGAACTGTTTCAGACCGTGCGCTCGCTGCCGGGCGAGCGGACCGTCTGCACTGATGGGCGTACGGGCATGTTCCTGGCCGCGTTCGCAGGGGCCTCAGTCTTTGCAGGCCACGACCAGTTGACCCCCGACCTCCCGGCCCGACTGGCGGAGTTCGACGCCTTCCTCGAAACGGCCGCCATCTGGCCGGAGCGCGCCGCGTGGATGGCGAAAAGGGGCTGCCGGTGGTTGGTCCTCACGCCGAAAACCGTCGCGGCCCACGGGCCGGACGAATTCCCCGAGGCTGTCGTCGCCGCACGCAGCCGGACCTGGATTTTGCTGGGGCCGGTCGACGCCGTGCATTGATCGCGCCAGGGGTCTCTAAACCCTAAAAATCAGACAGATAGAGTTTGATCTGTGCGAACAGATGAGGTCTCCAGACCCCGGTCATCTGGCGCACGAAACGTCCCCAACATTCCGGCATCAAACACATTTTCCAAGTTCGGCACCCTGGATTCTCGAACACCCGAACGGGTATTTAGAAACCTTCTGCATGGTTGACAGGCGTCGCGAGCGTGCCCCATAATCTAGCCAAGTCCCAAAGGAGCCCCCGTGCAGGACGACGAGGACGACCTCGATACGCTTGAGGTATACGGGGACATCATCCAGGACGTGCTGGCCGGACGCAGCGAGGGGCACAAATGCCCGATCTGCGGCGATGGAGAACTGGACTGCCGCGCCGATGAGGCTGTCGTCCGCCTGGAGTGCCGCAAGTGCGGCCGGTTCTTCGAAGGGATGCTCGCCTGACGGCCGGTCGGTCGCCAGGCGCGGGGTTACTGCTTATGAAGAAGCATTTCCTGGGCCGCGGTTTGGCGTTCCCGATCGGGCTGGACGCCCGCGGAAACCTCGCGCTGTCGGAATTCGAGGAAAACATCGAGCAGTCGATCCGGATCCTGCTGGGTACCGCCCTGGGAGACCGAATGATGCGCCCAGAGTTTGGGTGCAAGATCCATGACTTCGTCTTCTACCCTAACAATCCATCCACCGCCGCGCTGGTCTCTTTTTATGTCCGCGAGGCGCTGGTCAAGTGGGAGCCCCGCATCGAGGATATATCGGTGTCGGCGGCCCCGGACGGCGCGCACGAAAATCGCCTGGCAGTGGACATCTCGTATCGCGTGCGACGCACGAACAACACGCGTAACCTGGTGTACCCCTTCTACCTCCGAAGGGAGCAGGACCTATGATTCCGACACCACGACTAGACGACCGGACGTTCCAGGATCTGGTGGACGAGGCCATCCGGCTGATCCCCCAGTACTGCCCCGAATGGACGAATTTCAACCCAACCGACCCAGGCATCACCCTGATCGAACTGTTCGCCTGGCTCACGGAAATGACGCTGTACCGGTTGAATCGGGTGCCGGACCGCAACTACCTGACATTCCTGAACCTACTGGGCATCGAACTGAAGCCACCCCAGCCGGCCCGTGCGGTCCTGGCATTCTCGATGTCCGACAAGGGCGACCACGTCACAGTCCCGCGGGGCACCCCGGTCGCGACCAGACCCTCGCCAGACGGCAAGGTGGTTTCGTTCGAGACGGACCGGGACCTGCTGGTAGTTCGCAACAGGCTGGCGGCTTGTTTCTCGCAGTACGGTCGGCGTTTTTCGGACCATCGCCTTGCGCTGGCGACGGTCACTGACGAGGGCATCGACCCGTTTGCTGGGTCCCAGATCGCCGAACGGTACCTGTACCTGGGCGACGACGTCTTGGCAGACCTAGTGGACGGCGCGTCGCTGCGGATCCGGTTTCGGTGCCCCCACGCAAACGTATCGGACCTGCTGGACCACCTCGATTGGGAAGCCTGGGACGGAACCCGGTGGAACGTGGTGCTGCCGCTGGATGTCGAAAGCGATGCTGAAAGCGTCGTGCTGCCGGCCCCGCGCAACCTTGCACCAGCCGTGGTCAACGAACAGAAGTGCCATTTCGTGCGTGCTAGGCTCGTAGATGTACCCGCTTCGCCCGAGGTCACCCAGGTCGACACCGTGGTCGGCGCCATCAAGGTCACCGGGGACGGCGTCCTGCCGGACCTGCTGGTCACGCGCACGCCGGACGACCAGTACCTGCTGCTTGACTCGGGACGCCGTTGCCACCCGTTCGGGAAAACACCAACGGCCGACACCGAGTTCTACCTGCAATGCGACCGGGCACTGGCACATCCGGGCGCGCTGGTACGTTTGGACCTCTTGGTCGAAGGCGGCGATGCGGACCGGCCGAACGCATCCGAGGATCTGGCCCTGATCTGGGAATACTGGGCGACCCGGGGACGGAAGTGGCGCACCCTGGCCAAGTGTACGCTGGCGGGCACCAAGATCGAGGCTGAGGAAGGGACCGCGTTTCTGGACACCACTGCATGCCTGACGCGGCCCGGCACCGTGTCGTTCCAGGTGCCCAAAGACCTTTCCGCCGGCGAGGTCGATGGGCACGAAGGGCGGTTCGTCCGGGCCCGGATCGTTGCCGGCGACTACGGGCGGCCCGGGGAATACGAACTGGAAGGTGAACGCTGGGTGTTTCGCGAGAAGCGCCCGTTGCGGCCTCCGGTCCTGCGCGAGACCGTGGTGCGATTCGAGCAGCCCGAACGCCCGTTTGCGTGGGTGATATCCGAAAACGACGGGGTATTCCAGGACCATTCGGACCTCGCGCGCGTCGAATACAAACCGTTCCAGGCGTTGTCCCCGGTCGCCGAGGCCAGCCCAACCCTGTACCTCGGCTTCGAGGACGCGTTCCCTAACGACGAGGTGGGCCTGTACATCCAGGTGCGCGAGGAGTCCGGCATCCGCGACCCGCTTGCGGGCAGCAGGGAACCGGTCGTGGTCGCGTGGGAGTACTTCAACGGCAAGTCGTGGCAGAACCTGTTCCCCGAAGACGAAACACACGGATTCCTGTCATCGGGATTCGTGCGATTCATCGGACCGGCGGACTTTCGGGTATCCAAGAGGTTCGGCGAGAACCTGCATTTCCTACGCGCACGGCTGGAGATGGGCGGATACGTAGAGCCACCGCGCATCATGCGGATCCTGCTGAACGCCGTCGGCGCCGGGAACTTGACCACATTCGGCGAGACCACGCTGGGTTCGTCTCAGGGCACCCCGGGCCAGGTGTTCAAGCTGCCCCAGGGTCCCGTGCTGGGCGGACAGCAACTGGTCGTGATCGAACGCGAGAAGCCGTCCGACGCGGACGTGCGCGACCTGATCGACATCGAGGGCGAAGACGCGGTGAAACCCGAGCCAGGCGGTGGCTGGTGCGTATGCTGGCACGAGGTCGCCGACCTGTACGAATCGCCTCCGGGGGCGCGCCACTACGTCAAGGACATCGTTGCTGGCGAACTGCGATTCGGCAACGGCATGCACGGCATGAACCCTCCCAAGGGCGACCGCAACCTCCGGCTGGCACACTTCCAGGTGGGCGGCGGTATCGAAGGCAACGTCGCTGCGGGCAGCCTGTCGGTACTGAAGCAGTCGCTGACGTTCATCGACGGGGTCACGAACCCGATGCCCGCCGGCGGAGGCGCGGACCTGGAAACGGTCGACGAGGTCAAGCAGCGCGCACCGCATTTGTTCCGCAGCCGTTTCCGCGCGGTAACCGCCGAGGACTTCGAGTGGATCGCTCGGGAGGCGTCGACTTCGGTGGCGCGGGCGAAGTGCCTGCCATGCACGGACCGCGAGGGCGAGGTCACCGTGGTCCTGGTGCCTAAGACGGCTGAATCCTCGGATGTGGACGCACCCGTGATGCCGCTGCCGTCGACGGAACTAATGCGACGGGTCAAGGACGAACTGGACCGCTGCAAACTGGTGTCGACCATCGTTCACGTCGTGCGACCACGCTATCGCACATTGGCCATCCAGGTCGCGGTCATCCGACACGCATCGGGCAGTTCGGAAACAATCAAGGCCGAAATCACCAAGCGGGTCAGCGATTTTCTGCACCCGTTGCGCGGCGGCAAGAACCACCGGGGTTGGCCGTTTGGTCGACCTGTATCCAAGATCGACCTGTATCACGTATGCGAGGAAGTCGGCGGCGTCGATTTCGTCGACCGGGTGGTCATGAAGGACCTGGATGAGGGGGTCGAACTGGATTCGCTGAGGTTGGCCGAGGACGAACTTCCGTTCGTCATGCGAGTCGACGTTATCGAACGCGCACACGAGAGGATCCTCTGATGGCCGACGAGGCTCCACGCGGCGCGCCGCCGACGCGCGCCCGAAAACTGCCGGTACCCGACGTGGCCGGGCTGGGACTGGACGCGGCACAAAATGTCCTGGCCGATGCGGGTTTCCAGGACGTGCGCTACCGACTGGTCGAGGCCTACGCACCAACTGACCAGGTCGTCGCCCAGGACCCTGCGCGCGGCAACCTGCACGACAGCACGGCGCCGGTAACTGTGTCGGTGGCCCGCCAGAGCCTGGTCCGGTTCCTGCCGACCGCATTCCGCCCAAATATCCCGGATGAACCGCACTTCCTGCGCGACTTCCTTTGGATTTTGCAACACGTCCAGGACACAGTGACCAGCCGGATCGATCAGATGCACACGCTGTTCCACCCGCACACTACCCCGCCCGAATTCCTGCCCTGGCTGGCATCGTGGTTCGCTATCGCATTCGACGAGGACATGTCCGACGCGCACCGCCGACGTCTGCTGCGCGAGGCGGCGCAACTGTATCGGATCCGCGGGACCAAGCATGCAATCTTGCGGATGGTCAAGCTGTTCACAGACCTGGACGTCGAGATCGACGAGAACCGCTGGCCGTATCGCGGTTTCCGGGTAGGAGTGGCCTCGACCGTGGGTGTGGACACGATGGTCCTGCCCGAGGTGTCGATGGCACACACGTTCGTCGTGCGCCTGCCAGTACCGTTTGACGAGATCGGCGAGGAACGGCTGGTCCGACTGCACCGCGTGATCGAGGCCGAAAAACCAGCGGGAACAAACTATTTCCTTCAGTTCACTGGCGAAGAAGGGGTCACCGAGGTCACCGGGATGCGCGTGGGCGTGTCGTCGGTGATCGGTGCGGACCCGGACCAGGAACCAGACCAGGAGGCCGTCGATGCCTGAATTCAAGGTGTTCAAGCGACTGAACTTCTTTCGGGGTTTCCTGACCACGGAGGACGACTGGAACGAGGGCGAGCGCTACCACGTGCTCAAGCGCCAGTTACACAACCTGGCTCTGCACGCGCCGGGCGTGGTACCCCACCTTCTGGGCGGATTTCGCGTGTCCCAGAGGGGTCGTGGAGAACTGAACGTCGAGGTTGCGGCAGGCTTTGCGATCGACGGTTCCGGCCGGGATCTGTACCTGCCTGAGCCGGTGATCAAGTCGATCACCCCTTCCGACTTCCGACTGCCCCAGACCGTTTACGTGCTGGCATCGTTCGTCGAGGAGCCCACGGACTTCATCGCGTACAAGGAGAACTTGCAGTTCAAGGGCCACAAACGCATCACCGAGGGGGTGCGTATCGAAGTGACGGCCCGCGAGCCGGATCCGGCCATCGAGGTGGAATTAGCACGCATAGCGCTGGACAGTGGCGTCAAGCACCTCAAGGACGCGCTGGACCCCTTGGCACCACGGCCCAACGAGATCGACCTGCGATACGTCCCGGTAGGGGGCGCCGCAGGGTCGTTTTTGAATCCCGAGCACCGCGCCGGGCTGCATGAACTGGTGCTTGCCGAACAGATCGTATACGCCCACCTAGCCCATACCTTGAAGGTACCGACCGCCAGCGACGTGTTACACGCGCTGATTACGTTCGAGATGCTGCTGGTGTCGCAGACGGTCGATTTCCGAAACCTCTTCCACTTGGCGGGGACACTGGCCGGCTTGCAAAGGGCTATGATCGCCGATGTCGAGCGCAACTTTCCCGACCTGTCGACGGTCAAGGACTTCGGCACCTACAAGTGGAATATCGAAAGCGTGAAGCTGGACAGGCGTCACGATCAGGAACTGCTGTCCGACCTGATGACGACCCAGCGCAACGCGACCGAGGCGCTGCGGGCGATGTTTGCAGCGGACTTGAAGCCCCGCTCGTCAAAGAAAACGGCAGAGGCCCCGGCAGATGCGGCCTGGGACGAACTCAAGGTCCGCAGCAAGGCATTCGACGAGACACTGACGATCGGCGAACGGAACTTCAAGCTTATCGACACGTTGGATATCTTTGACCAGGACTCCGAGAAGCGACACCACTTTATGATCGCCGAGGAACGCGACCGCTACCGCAGCCGTCAGAGACTGAAGTACCCAGACGGCACCCAGACCGAGGACGTCGGTGTGCATTTCGAGGGTGGCCACGCACAGTTCGAAATTTTCAACGTCGAGCCGAACCGCGACGTGGTAATGGTCAGCCGGATCGACTATGTCCGCGGCGATTACGAGGCCGAAGTACACATCAACGGGCGTAAGGCCGGGAACCTGATTGTGCCGGGCAACGACATGAAGTTCCGGTGGCGCAACTGGCCATACGTGATCCCCGCCGACATGGTCAACGAACCCGTGCTGAGGATCGTGATCACACCTGTCAAGCAGGATCGGGACGTCAACCTGTTCACGGTATGGTCATACCAGCCGGCGTAAGCCTTCATTAACCCTGCAAGAAACTTGTGATTCCGGCGTCAAGTATTCTGGCGGAGATATCTGTGTCGGGAAACTAGATAGTGTCGAAGGCGGCGGCCAGATCGGCGATCAGGTCGTCTGGTTCCTCAAGGCCGATCGACAGACGGACCGAGCCGGGGTGGATGCCTGCTTTGAGCTGCTCGTGCGGGTCCAGCGCCGAGTGTGTCATAAGCCCGGGCGCCTCGACCAGCGTCTTGGTCATACCCAGACTGACAGCCAGCGTGATCCCGTAGGAGTTAGACGCCAGGTGGTTGATCAGGGTATCGCAACGTAGCCGAGCTTCGTCGTTATTCCCAGCCATCTCGAAATAGATCATAAACCCTGGGCAGAACGCGCCATCGGGCGTCGTCATCTGACGTTTTGCGATGTCGCGCCAAGGAAACGATTCCAGGCCCGGGAAATTGACGCGACCGACCTTGGGGTGGGCCTCCAAGAACCGCGCGATGCGTGTCGCGGATTCCACCTGTCTGGCCACGCGAATCGCCAACGTCGGGATCCCGTAGACCTGGAAATTCCAGGCGCTGGACGGCGGCAACACCCCGCCGAAGTCCTTGCGCAACCCACGCAGATCCTGCCCCAGATCGCTGGGGCACACGACCATGCCGCCCATGTCGACGCCGAAGCCGCCAATCCCCTTGGTAAGGCTGGCGACCACCAGGTCCGCCCCAAGCGAAAGGGGCCGTTGTCCCCAAAACGTCTGGAACGTGTTGTCGACGATTATGCGGACCCGTGCGCTAGATGAACGGGAGGCATTGTGAGCGTCGACCAGACGGCGGATAGCCGCAAGGTCCAGGCATTCTAGGGTCGGATTGGCCGGGGTCTCAAGGAAGATGGCACCCGTACGATCGTCTAACGCGGCGGCCAGGGCGGCTTCGTCGGAACAATCCACCAAGCGCGGCTCGATCCCCAAACGCGGCAAACGCTTGGTCAGCAGGCTGAACGTACACCCGTACATCGTCGGGTGAGCGATGATGTTGTCACCGGCCTGGCAAGTCGCCATCAACGACGCAGATGTCGCAGCCATCCCGCAGGCGAACGCACAGGCACAGTCGCCACCTTCCGCTTCGCGATACAGTTCTTCGAGCATCGCGACGGTCGGTTCGTCCAGGCGATCGTAGATATATGTGGTCGGACGCCCCTCCCGCACCTCCGGCGGTGCACCGAATTCCTGGAATCCGGTCTGCCCTCGCTGGACCGAATCCAACCGGAAGGTCGACGACGCGGTCCGTGGCGGGACCACATGATGGTCGTAATCCCACTTCTCGGACCTGTGCTTACCGTGGATTAGGCGCGTAGCCTGACGATACTGTTCCCTGCGAGAGTCTGACATGGTCCACCTCCCATCGCAGGCCGGATCTTCCTTGAAAGATTTGCAGAGGTCAATCGGAACCTGACCATATCGCGTCATGTGATCAGCGGCATTCGCTGCAACGACGCCTCGTGCTGTGACAATCACACCGCGGCTTCAAAACAACCTGTTGCTTTTTCAGCTATATCCCTTTAGACTCGGCATCTGGAACACTTGGTTCCGGCG
>CAZHDQ010000066.1:1557-9789 GCA_964531595.1 uncultured Anaeromyxobacteraceae bacterium | reverse complement strand
ACACGTTGTCGTTGGCAAACCACAACGCACGGGCCAGTTGCAGCGAGAATTTGACGCCTTCCTTTGTCTCGACGACGCGCTCTGCCACAGCACTGGGTACCCTCGGGTCGTTCGAGTAGGTCACCCGTTCGTAAGACGACGTCTTTCCGCGGGGGTCCCATGCCAGTTCGATCAGGTAATACTTCGTCTTGTCGGGCACGAACCGCAGGCTCAGGTAATTCTTGAACGCCCGCTGGAGAATGTTGAACTCGGACCGGAAACCGACCTCGGTCTTCAGGCGCCCGACGCTGCCAACCAGTTCGCCCAGGTCGTCGATTACAACCTCGGCCTTCTTGACCACGGTGTCTTCCTTCACCAGTTTCCCGATCGACCCTTCGCCGCGATCGATCGTTTCGGCGATTCGCGCGACCGCGCCCGTCGCCCGCTCCAGATTGTCCAGCGACGCCTCGATGCGCACCATTGCTCGATCCAACCGCCCGGGGTCGCCGCCCCCCTCCGCCGGCTTCGACAAAACGGTGCGCAGGTCCGCCGTGATCGCCTCGATATTCGCGATCGTGCGTGCCAGGTCGTCTGCCGAGCCGTGCGTCAGCCGCGAGGCGTCTGCGGTGAACTGCTCGACGTTCCCGACGATCCGACCGAAGCGCCCGCGTTCACCGTCGCTGCCCAATTCCCGCCCGACAAACGCCCGAATGTCGGATGCAGCTCCGGCAATCTCTTCGGCCGATTTCACCACGTCGTCGACGATCCGCCGGACCCGGATCTCACCCTCGGCACCACCGACAACCGCCGACAGGCTGGCGGTCACGAGCTGAATATCGTCGGCAATCTGCTGGATCCGCGGGAAGATATCGGACGCATCCTCCAGTTTCTTCGCGATCGCCATCAACCCCGCGTCGCCGACCACGTTCGGAATCTCGCCGCCGTCGCGAAGCCGATCGCCACTGAGGCCCGGTGACACGTCCAGATAGTAGTCCCCAAGCATCGTGGCAGCACGCCGCGTAATCGTAGCCCCGTTGACGTGCCGACCGCCGGGTCCCGGGATTCCGTTGAACAGCGTGATCTCGCTGCCCATACGGATCCACACGCGCGCCCGGGTGCCGCCGTCGTCTTGAGTAACCAGTTCGATCCGTTCCATCGTCCCCACAGGGACGCCCGAAATCGTCACCCGTGAACTGGCGGCAAGGCCGGACACGTCATCGAAGTCGGCAAACACCCGGTAACCATCGCCCTTACCGACGACTTCGTGGCGAACCGTGCCGAACAGCAGCACGAATGCCACGACGCCGGCGATGCCGACCAGTCCCACCAACAAGGGCGCGCGCCACTTGATCATCCCGCGGCCTCCAAGTCCAGGGGTCCTGTCCCCGACAAGTAGATGAATCGACGGACCATTTCGTCAGCGCTGGCCTGGACCTGGTCGGACGTACCTTGCACCCGGATACGCCCTTCAAAAAGCATCGCAATGCGGTCCGCCATCCGAAACGTCGACGCCATGTCGTGGCTGACCACCAGCGACGTCACGTGCAGTTCCCGCGTGGCCGTCAGGATCATATCCTCGACATTTTCGCACATGATCGGGTCCAGTCCGGTCATAGGCTCGTCGTAGATCACGATCTTCGGGTCCAGGATCGTTGCGCGCGCCAGCCCAACACGCTTGCGCATGCCGCCCGAGAGCTCGGACGGGAACTTGCGCTCAACGTCGCGCAGGCCCAGTTGCTCCAAACGCGCCAGCGCCATATCACGCATCACCCGGGAGGACATCCGCCGGTGCTCGACCAGGGGAAATGTTACATTATCCAAGACGTTCATCGAATCAAACAACGCCGACTGCTGGAACAGCATCCCGAACTTGCGACGGATATCCGTCAGCCGCCTGCCGCCCAGCGATAAAATGTCTTCGCCGTCGACGATGATGGACCCTGAATCGGGCCGAAGCAGCCCAATCACGTGTTTGACTAAAACTGATTTGCCGCAGCCGGACGGCCCGATGACGACTGTGATGCTGCCCTCGTCCACGTCCAGGTCGACGCCGCGCAGCACCTCGTTGTCTCCGAAGCGCTTGTGGATCCCGCGCAAACTGACGATTGGGCTGGCCACGAGACCGCCTGTTTCGAAATCGCCGCGATTATAGCCGGTTTCCCGGATATCGTGGACGCGTGTAAAGCAA
The DNA here is from genome assembly GCA_964531595.1 of uncultured Anaeromyxobacteraceae bacterium. Taxonomy (GTDB): domain Bacteria; phylum Myxococcota_A; class UBA9042; order DTJE01; family DTJE01; genus DUVQ01. The sequence goes on along the minus strand of CAZHDQ010000066.1, from coordinate 7,622 downwards.
CATTGTTGGGCAGACTGCGTACGGTGGAACACCAAGGCAGGACAGGTAACCGGGGCGACCTAGCGCTTGCTGTACTGGTAGCGCTTGCGGGCGCCGGGCTGACCGTACTTCTTGCGCTCCTTGGTACGCGGATCGCGCGTCAGGAAGCCGGCCTTCTTGACCGGGACCCGCCACTCATCGGGATTACGCTCCGCCAGCGCGCGGGCGATGCCGTGCCGCAGGGCACCGGCCTGGCCCGTTTCGCCGCCGCCGCGAACAGTGGCGACCACGTCGAACTCTTCACCGTTGCCCAGCACCTCGAATGGCTGCCGGACCAGGGTGATCAGATTCGAGCGGCAGAAATACGTGTCCAGTTCTCGACCGTTGACCGTGATCTTGCCGTTTCCGGGGGCCAGGAAGACGCGCGCAGCGGCCTCCTTGCGACGGCCGGTCGTGCGGGTGATTTCGTTCATGTCAGGCATAGCGTCCTCGCTCAGACTTTCGTTAGGTCCAGGGCCTGGGGCACCTGGGCGGCGTGCGGATGCTCGGCACCCGCGTACACCTTCAGCTTCTTCAGCATCTTGCGTCCCAGGGGGCCCTTGGGCAGCATCCCCTTGACCGCCTTCCACATCATGTAGTCCGGCTTCGTGGCCATCATCTGGCCCACGGTCCGCTCGCGCAGGTGGCCCAGATAGCCGGTGTGCCAGCGCCACAATTCGCGTTCGGCCTTCATCCCCGTCAACCGAGCCTTGTCGGCGTTGACCACGACGACGAAGTCTCCCACGTCGGCATGGGGCGTGAATTCAGGCTTGTTCTTACCACGAAGGACCGTCGCGATGCGGGCGGCGGCGCGACCGAGGGATACACCCTCGACGTCCACCACAAACCAGCGTTTCGTGACCTCGTCCGATGAAAAACTGTGGGTTCGCATGGTCCGTGACCTCGTCTTTCCAAAGCACAGGGCGACTTTTTTACCCGAACTCACTCGCGAAGTCAAGGGAAAATGGTAGATGTGTTTCAAGACACGACGAACCGCGACCCGAAGCGGCGGGCGCGAGACTGCCTGCCAGAAACGATTATCGCCTGCCCGCAACGATCAAGCGGCGCTAGGCCAGCAGTCAGGCCAGGGGTCGGTCCGTTGCCAGTCGCGGCAGTTTCAGGCCGTCGATCACGGCGATCGCGGTCTCATAGCGATCGAACGGCGGCATCACATACAGGCCGCGCACCCGGGACACGAACGCCTCCGCAATTTCCCGGGCGATCCGGATCCCTTCCTCGCGCCCCTGCGGTCCCCCGCCCGCCATCCGCATGCGCTCGCGGATCGGCTCGGGAATCGTCATCCCAGGCACCTCGTGGTGCAAGAACTCGGCGTTTCGATGCGAGGCGAGCGGCAATACTCCCAGCACGACCGGCACCCCGATGTCCCGAATGCGGTCCAGGTATCGATCCACGACATCGGCATCGTAGACCGGCTGGGTCATCACGTAATCGGCACCGGCATCGACCTTGCGACGCAGGCGGTCGACCTCGCGGACCAGATCGGAAGCACCGGGCTCGCCCCCGCAGCCTTTGACGAACGCAGTCGCCCCAGCCAGGCGGCGGCCCGATGGCTCGACCCCACGGTTAAGGTTGGACACCAGGCGCAGCAACCCGATCGAGTCCAGATCGTAAACCGTCGTCGCCTCGGGATAGTCGCCCAGTTTCGACGGGTCGCCGGTAATAACCAGCAGGTCACGCAGGCCCAGCGCATGGGCGCCCAGCAAGTCCGACTGGAGGCCCAGCAGGTTCCGATCGCGGCACGTCACATGGACGATCGGCTCGATCCCCACATCACGCCGCAGCAGGTAGGCCAGAGACAGCGACGACATCCGGACGGTGGCCCGGGGCCCGTCGGCTATGTTAACGAACTGGACGCCGGCGGCCTTGAGGGCGCGCGCCCCCGCCAGGGCTTTCGAGGGGTCGACTCCAGCGGGCGGATCGACTTCGACGCTGACGACGAATCCCTGTGCCAACTCCCGGCCAAGATCAGACCGGTCTGGCAGCGGCGGCGGTTCCACGCGCGGTGCCACCGCCACGTCAAGGGGCACTAGAGCCTCGCTGATCCGGATGCGACCGCCGCCGACCATCCGGACCTCGGCAGATATCTGGCGGACATGCGACGGAGTGGTCCCGCAGCACCCGCCGACGACCCGAATCCCCGCAGCGAGCATCCGCTTGGCGAACTCGCCGAAGTACTCCGGGGTCGACATGTACAACACCCGGCCCTCGACGCGACGAGGGCGGCCGGCGTTTGGCTGGGCAATCACCGGCCTGCCGACGCCAAGCATTCGGCTCGCCACCTGGAACAGAACGCTGGGACCTTCGCCGCAGTTCGCGCCAACGACGTCCGCACCACGAGCCGCCATCCAGGCTGCCGCGGCCTCGGGGGTCAGGCCCTCGCCGGTCCGTAGGTCCGGGTCAAACACCATCGTAGCGACGATCGGCACACGCACCAGAGGCCGGATTGCCTCCAGTGCCGCAGCCATCTCGGCCGGATGCCGAAACGTCTCGATCACCAGGACATCGGCACCCTCGGACACCAACGCTTCGGCCTGCCCCGCGAACGCCGCGCGGATGCAATCCATCATCGCGGGATCGGACTCGTCGGGGAGCAGCCCGGTGGGCCCGATTGACCCGGCGACCAGGGCCGAGGTCCCAGCCACCGAACGGGCCAGGCGAACACCCGCCCGGTTTATCGTATCGACCTGGTCTCCCAGTCCGTGGCGCGACAACTTGACCGCGTTCGCCCCGAACGTATTCGTCGTCAGAACCATCGCACCGGCGGCCAGATAGTCGGAGTGGACCTTTTCGATCATGTCCGGCCGCGTCAGGTTCAATTCGTCAAAATTGCGGTTGATGAAGATGCCGCGTCTATAGAGCAGCGTGCCCATCGCCCCGTCGAAGCAGATGGGGCCAGCGGCGATCCGATCAAGTAGCGTTCCGGACAAGGCTCCCCCGCGTGTATCGAGGCCCGGCCGGCATGTTAGGACCGGCCGGCCCCCCGGTCAAACGTCGGGGGTCGACGGACGTACTGGGCGCCCAAAACAGGGTGTTTCCACGGCGCCAAAGCGGCGGACGGCGCTACAATACCTTTGCAAACCCGGGAGGCGCCCGATGCGGATCCTTAACCGGCGTAATTGTCCAACTGCCACAACCGTCTTACTGGCCCTATTGCTGGCCGCGTGCGGTGGCACCAGGACCACGACGACCGATACGGCCGCCCCTGACAAGGAAACATCAACCGACCTCGGGGCTGCCGACATCGGTGATTTCCCGGGGGAAACGCAGGTCCACGACACGGCGGCGGACCTGCCCGACGGGATCCAGGATGCCGCAAACGACGTAACACCCGACGCCTTCGACGCGCCAGACACGCCCGACGCACCAGACACGCCAGACACATCGGTCGACACGTTCGACCCGACCGATGCGCCGGCCTGGGAACCGGACCTCGCCGGCGTCCATCCACGATTGTTCTTCGACTCCGAGGCCCTGCCCAGACTGGCCGAGCGGATGAGCGCAACAGAGGGGCCCTGGTCGACGTTAGCCCAGCGCATCCGGAATCGAGCGATACAGGCGCTGCCCCTTCATCCCGATGACGGGTTTTCGCCCGAGGTGTCCGCAAACCAGGGGGCAATCATCGAGGCCGCCGCTTTCGCCGGCCTCGTGACGCAGGACGCCGAACTGACTGCCAAGGCGCTGGCCGGCCTGGCCGCCGAGTATCCTTCCCCCCACGATCTACCCACGGGTTCGGGGTACGACCTGACCGAATCCGAGGCGCTGGTGTCGATGTGCATGGCCTGGGACTTCCTGGCCGGTAGTCCGCTGGCTGGGGCCGGCGCGCTGGCAGCGGCACGGATGCGGTTGGTGCAGCGCTTGGACGATTTTCGGGCCGTGTGCCGCGAGGGCAACCTGCTACCCATGCTTGTATTCGCACGAAACAACCACGTGATGAAGGTGTTCGGCGCGCTGGGCCTGTGTGCAATGGCAGTCAACGACCGGCCGACGGCCGTGCGCGACCTGCACGAAGCAATGACCGGCATGGACTACCTGATGAACGGCTTCCAGGGTAACGCGGACGGCGGCTACGCCGAGGGCTGGAACTACCTAGTCTACGGTTCCAACAGCTTCCTGCCGTTCTGGGTCGCTTATCATAGATGGGCTCAAGGCCGCACGTTGCCGTACTACGCCGACCCGCTCCTCCAGGCCGGCAACCCGAAGGCCGGCGCCGTCTTCGACATCCCAGACATCCCGGACCAGATCGTGCCCCGTGCGGTGTTCCGGCGCGCGCTTTGGTCCACGCGGCCCGACGGCTTGATGGTACCAACCGACGACGCGAACCCATCGGCGCTGCACGGCGCGGTCGTCGCGTGGTTGTTCGACGATCCGGGATTCTTGTGGCAGTGGATTGGTGACGGCGCCGCACTACATTCCGACCGTATGGACGCCTTGTCGTTGGTTTTGTACGACGGAACCACGCGACCCGCGGACCCGGGGCAAAACCTCGAGGGCACGGCGTGTGAGGCCGGTTTCGCGATCCTGCGGGATTCCTGGGACGCCGACGCCACGTTCCTGGTCCTTCAGGGAGAACACGGTGCGATGCGTATTAACGGGCTGGGACACGAGCATCCGGACGAATTGTCATTCCTACTGTCGGCGCACGGCCAGGAACTGATTGGCGACCCCGGATACATCAATTGGCAAAACCACCACTTGGTGAACCGGCCTGAGGACCACAACACGATCCTCGTGGACGGGAAAGGTGCGCCGTTCTCGGCAATGGCGCAACAGGGGCTGGACGTAGGTACCGACGCATTCCTGACGCCGCTGTCGTACGAGGGCGATACATCGCGGGTGTCGGTGATGACGCGGTACGAAGGTGTCGACTTTATGCGCCGGGTGGTTCGACTGGACAAGCGTTTCTTTGTGATCGAGGACGCAATGACAGCCGACGGCGGGACGCCCCATTCCTATCGGATGCTGCTGAACGCGATGGCCGGCGGCGACGTCCCAGAATCGGATATCGAGATCCTTTCAGACGGGGCCCGCTGGCGGCGGGGCGGCGCGCAAATCGAGATGCGGACGGTCCCGGCAGCAGGCGATCTGGCGATATCGACCGTCCTGCAGGAGCATGCACGCCAGTGGGGTTCGTTAGGTTGGAACACCCAGTTGGCGCTGGACGCAACCATGGGACCCGAGGCCGGCTTCCTGACGGCCCTGGCTCCCTATGCTGACGGGGAGCCGGCGCCCGAGGTGACTGGCTGGCGATCGACCGAGGGCATCGCCGCCGTGCACATCGTGGCTGGCAACACCGAATGGTGGGCCTTCTCGAACCGGGCCGGCGCTTCCCGATTGGTCGCAGTGGGGGACGCCTCCGAGGTAGTCGACCCGGGGCTGACCGTGTTCCACCGCACCATGGGCGATACCATCAACGCACGCCTTGTGTTCGTGCCACAAGAAACATCCTGCGTTGACGAAGCGGAGGCTCGGCGATGAAACAGACACTACCCATCGGCATCACGCTGGGCGACCCCGCAGGCGTTGGGCCCGAACTGATCGGGATCGCGCTGGCCGAGGCGCGTGATTTTTCGGTGCGCCTGTATGGCCCGGCACCGCTGGTCGAGGGCCTGGCTGCGGGACACCCGGATGCGCAGGCCGTCGCCACCACCCACAGCTTGGACGGCGTGGCATCAGGGCGATACACTGACGCGTCCGGCGCGGCATCCATCGCCGCGCTGGCCCGGGCGGCAGACGATCTGGCGTCCGGAGAGATCGGGGCGCTGGTCACCGGGCCAATCTCCAAGACCGCCCTGGCGGCCGCCGGACTGCCCCACCCAGGCCAGACCGAATTCGTGGCAGCCGCCTGCGGCGTTGATCGTTTCGCGATGATGCTGGCGGGCCCCCGGCTTCGTGTGACGTTGGCAACCACGCATGTCGCGATCCGCGAGCTGCCGGCGGCCCTGACGTTTGGCAGAATCATCGACGCCGGGGAACTGACTGCCGCCTTTCTGCGCGCGCATCTCGACGTAGCCTCGCCACGTCTTGCC
>CAZHDQ010000066.1:0-1547 GCA_964531595.1 uncultured Anaeromyxobacteraceae bacterium | reverse complement strand
GGGCCTGAATCCCCACGCCGGTGACGGCGGTCGCTTCGGCGACGAGGAGGCCCGCTTGATAGCGCCGGCGATCGATGCGCTGCGGGCCTCTGGTATCGACGCCGTTGGGCCGCTGCCGGCCGATACGGCGTTCTTTCGAGCGTTTTCGGGCGGTTTCGACGCGGTGATCGCAATGTACCACGACCAGGGTCTTGGCCCGCTGAAACTGGTCCACTTCGCAGATGCGATCAACGTAACGCTGGGGCTGCCACGAACGCGCTGTTCCCCCGATCACGGTCCGGCTTACGACATTGCGGGCACCGGCCGCGCCGATCCTACCAGCACGATCGCCGCGCTGCGATTCGCGATCCGTACCGTTTCGCCGCGTTGAGGTCACGGCCTGTTTTTTGGCGGCCCGGCGCCCGCCGGGCAGACTGCCTAGATTTCCCCCTTGACAAGTCCCCTCCCTAACTGCAATTTTCATCGCATATGTGTGCTTGGCGGGGCGGGGCACTGGGCCCTTTGTCTTGCCGGGCGATCCCACCAACCGAGGGAGGCGCCTGTGAAGATTCTGGTCACTGCAAAGCGGGTCACGGACCCAGACGCGAAGATTCGCGTCAAGGCGGATGGGACGGGCATCGAAACGGCCGGCCTGGAATTCAAGCTGAACCCCTTCTGCGAAAACGCCATTGAGGCGGCGGTCCAGTTGAAGGAAAAGCACGACGGCGAGATCGTGGCAGTTACCATCGGCGACGACGACGCGCTCCAAAACCTGCGGATGGCCCTGGCGATGGGCGCTGACCGGGGCATCCACGTCAAGTACTCCGACGCGCAGATGGACTCGGACCTGGCGGCGCGGATCCTGGTCAAGGTCTTCGAGCAGGAAAAACCCGACCTGTTCCTGCTGGGGAAGCAGGCCGTCGACGGCGACTCAAACCAGGTCGGCCAACTGGTGGCCGAGTACCTGGACCTGCCGCAGGGTTGTTTCGCCTCCAAGGCAGATTGGGACGGCGTCAAACTGACGGTCGACCGCGAACTCGACGGCGGCATGGAGACCATCCAACTGACGCTGCCTGCCGTGGTCACCGCCGACCTGCGCCTGAACACCCCGCGGTTGCCAACACTACCGAATGTTTTGAAGGCGAAGCGCAAGCCGGTCCAGGATCTGACGCTCGACGACCTGGGCGTGGACCCCACGCTCAAGGTAGTGACCGTCGCCTACGAAGCGCCTCCGGCGCGCAAGGGCGGTATCAAGGTCAAGACCGTCGCGGAACTGATGGACAAACTGGTCAACGAAGCCAAGGCGCTGTAGGGCGTTCGGGCCGCGCATATGCGCAGCCCGGTGGCACTGTGGCGGGTGCTGGGGACGGTCCGCTTCCTCGCCCTGCAGGCGCAGTTTGGCCTGTCTGTGTTGCAGGCGCTGCTCGCCCCGTTCCTCTGGGCCTTCTAGTTCCTGCACCCCGACAGCCTGCCGCCCCTAGCTGCATGGGGCGCGGCGGTGCTTCTCGTCCTTGCGCTCGGCCTCGACCTCATGATGGCGGCGGTCGCGCATCGGCGGGCGGGGCTCG
>CAZHDQ010000065.1:0-9883 GCA_964531595.1 uncultured Anaeromyxobacteraceae bacterium | reverse complement strand
TTCAACGCGCCACGCATCCGTGCCAGGGCGCCCGGCCGGTCATGTGCCCAGGCGATCACCTCGGCCACCAGTGGGTCGAAGCACGCACGGACCTCGGAGCCTTCCTCCACTCTGTCTTCGACCCGAATGAAGGGACCAGCGGGCGGCCGGTACCTAAATAGTTGGCCCGGCGACGGAGCGAAGCCCCTGTAGGGGTCCTCGGCGTAAACGCGACACTCGATCGCGTGGCCGCGCACGGCCAGATCCCCCTGTCGCCACGGCAGCGGTTCGCCCAGGCCGACACGGATAATCGCCTGAACCAAATCGATGCCTACAACGGCCTCGGTGACCGCGTGTACGGCTTGTGGCCGCGTGTTCATTTCGAGGAAATGGAAACGTTCGTCGCGGTCGACCAGAAACCTCAGCGCACCCGCCCCCACGTAGCCCAGCGCCGCCACGGCGTCTATCGACAATCGGCACAGTGCCTCGGCCGCTGTTCGGGACAGACCGGGCGCGGGGGCCTCTTCGACGATTGTTTTGTGCCGTCGCTGCACAGAGCAGGCCCGCTCAAACAGATGCACCACATTACCGTGGGCGTCCGCAAGCACCTGGACCTCAATATGGCGAGTGCCTGCCAGCCACTTCTCGACGAACAGCGATCCGCATCCGAACGCGTCCGTTGCCTCTCGGGTGGCCGCCTCGAACGCGGTGGCCATGTCCTCTGGCGCCTCGACTCGTCGCCCGCCGCCGCCTGCCACTGGCTTCAGTAGCACCGGAAAACCCAGGGCTTTTGCGACTTCCAGTGCTGCGTTTGCGTCGGCCACTGCATTCGCCGAACTGGCTACCACGGGGACACCCGCCTCGGCCACCGCTTTCCGCGTCGACAAAGTGTTCGCCAGCAGCCGCATCGTCGCGGCCGGCGGGCCGATGAGTCGAATGCCAGCGGCGTCACAGGCGTCACGGAAGTCGGGGGATTGCGCCAAGAACCCGTCTCCCGGGTGAATCGCGCACGCCTTGGACGCGCGTGCAGCGTCAATTACTGCCGCAACGTCCAGATAGCCGCGACGTGCGTCATCCATGATGATGACCTCGTCCGCTAGGAGGACGTGGGGGGCCAACCGGTCCTCGGACGTGCAGATTGCGACCGACGGCAGTGCCAGTTCGTGCAGTGCGCGCAGGATCCTAACGGCGACCTCGCCGCGATTCGCGACCAGGACTTTGGCGTGTGGGGTGTTCAACTACTCGACCGTGTGCTTACCTTGCGGGCGAGGTCGTAGATGGCGTCCGACGTGCAGTACGTTCGGCCGCATGAAATAACGATCACCAGATTCTTCGTGGGCTGGATGAACCCGAGGTACAACACGTCGTCCCAGTAGGCAAAGAGAGTGCGTCCAGCCACGGCCGCGATTTCCTGCGCCGACGGATACGACGCCAGCATCGCATTGAATCGGTCGCGCGTCAGTGCCGCATTTTCTTCGCGAAACAACTGAATCCCGACGCCGTAGCCGGTACCCTTTTGGGGTTCGTACATCATCGCGTCGTTGTGTGCGGTCGGCGGCACCCCTGCGAGAACCGTCCGGCGAAGCGTCGCCTTTCCGGCCGTCAATACGTCGATATCGGTGGTGGTCAGGAGCAGGCGAAGGTCCGGAAGCGCAGGGGTATTTGGCGGCGCCTGCATCCTGGACCGTATGGTCGCCGGGCTCGCGGCAGTAGTGCCCGGGCTGGCCTCAACCGCCGCCTCGGCGACCGGCACGTCGACTTCGGCGGGGTTCTGCGCATCGGGGGCAGTGTCCTGGTCGGGCGGTTCATGTACGGCCTGCACCCCGCCTTCTTCAACGGGGGCCGGCGCAACCGGGTTCGCAGCCCCCGCCGAGTCCGTGACTGGCGTTTCCGCTTCGCCTGTCGCAGGGGCCGGCTGGATCTCAGCCGGTTCAATTGTCGTTACCACCGGTGGTTCGGCAGACTGGTCCTTGCGGCAGCCGGCGTTTACCACCAACAAGAGCACCAATGGGATCCAGGCATTGCGCGGAATCGACAACCTGCCTCCTTAACCTTAGACAGCTAGGTAGCAAAGCATATGAGAGGGCAGGTTTCGTGTCAATTCCGTACCCGATGGTCAGTTGGTACGAAAGATGCTACTTCAACGCCGGGACGCGGAATGATCCAAATGTCGCGAGACGGCTGGTTGCTTGAAAGTGCTCGTTTGGACGGGATTTGTTTCCCGGGCACTAGCCGGTTGATGGCGCGGCTACGAAAATGATGCGTACCCGGTGGCAAGATTGGTCGAGTCCACGGATCGTCTGGGGCGCTCGACTGGCCGTGCTAGAGTAGAGGCCCGGTCGTTCGGGTGCTCGTGATACTGGGGTTCGAAGGGTAATGTACTGGAGGTGACCCGATGAAGTCGCTTCTCAAGGTGGCGGTCGCAGGGCTCGTGTTCGTGTTTCTCAGTTCATCTGTCGCTTTGGCACAACCGGTGCCGGGCATGGTGAACGTGCAGGGTGTCCTGCGCAACCTCTACGGAGAACCCGTCACCGGGGACTACGACGTGGAGTTCCGTCTCTATGACACGATGAGTGGGGGCGCGGCGTTCTACACGGAGCCTGCGTCGACGATGACGCTCGTCGGCGGTGTGTTCAACACCTACCTGGCGGCGCCGGTCGCAACCATCCAGGGCAAGACGAATGTCTACCTGGGGGTTCGGGTCAAGCTGGCGACTTCCGGTGTGTGGGAAACCGAACTGCCGCGCACGCAGGTCACCTCGGTCGCTTACGCCTACAAGGCAGGCAGCGCCAGCATGGCAGATGTTGCAGCGTTGGCGAACGACCTAAGCTGCAGCGGATGCGTGTCGTCCGGTGATGTCGGCTTCAACTATGCCGGCAGTACGTCGGCCGGTGGTCCTGCGACCAGCCTGTCTTGCACGGGCTGCATCGCGACGGGCCACATCCTTAACGGGACAATCCTTAAAGAGGATCTCAACGCGAGCATCGCGTACGAGACGACCAACACGATGACCGCCACGCAGTTCATCGACAAGGATAACTCGGCCTACTACTTGGACCCAAGCGGGACCAGCATCGTCTCGGGCATGGATGCGAATACCATCCGCTACCGCACCAGTGTGGTCTACGCACCGGGCGGCAACCCCTCCAACGTCGGCCTGATAGGCGAGCATTTCGTGGCCGCCAGCCTGAACAACTCGGGCGGCGTGCTGTCCATCGGCGCCGGCTACGGCGGTGGCGCATGCGGCTCGGTCCAGGTGTTCGGGAATGCCTGTACCGGCGCGCGCATCATGACCGTACTTGGCGATGTCTCGGCCAACCGCCTAGTTGATGTGAACAACACCAACTTCTACGCCGATCCGGCTTCGACCTCGATGGTCAACACGATGTATTTCTCGGCCACCGCATCCACGACGACCGGTTCGTACATGAACCTGTCAGGCGCGAACAGGATTATGGGCGGGACACAGGCCTTCGACAGCGACTGGACCGACTACAACGACGCTGCTTACAAGCTGAATCCCAACGCCACCACGCGGTTCAACCAGTTCCAGACCAATGGCGTGCAGTTGTTGGGGATGCCCGGCACCGGCGCGTTCACGGGCTTTGCCGGCCTTGGCACATCCGGCGGCCACTTGTACATCGGGCCGAACGCGGCAGCCAGCGATTACGTGATCATGCGGCATAATGCCACGGACAGGATTTACTTCAACCTCAATGGTGTCGTCAACACCGGCCGCCCGTCGCTTCGTACCAACGGTGGTTATCTGGCCGTCTCGTCGGGTAGCACAGTATCGAACTTGTCTGGGCTGGGTAATGCGAGGGAGCTGCTGCTGCAGGGGAACCAGGCCGACAATTCCGGGACCCGCACCATCGTGTACGGTAACATTTACTCGAACGAATACTGGGGCCGGGGCGCGGTTGCGTTGAACTGCAAGGTTGCGCCGAATGGTACTTCCTCGGTGAACGCACTGAACGCGACTACCGTGTCCGGGACCGTTGCTACCTTTACCAATCTCAAGGCCGGGACCATCAGCCTCCAAGGGGGCCAGATCGAGCCAGCCACCCACTTGACCGGGATGATTGGCACTAACACCAACCAGTGGTTGCATGGCTACGTCTACTACATGCACTCCGCCTCATACGGCACCTATTCCTCCCGGTCGACCAAGCGCGAGATCAACTACCTTGACGATCAGCAGATTGCGGGGGTTTCTGAAATCCTGGAAGCGTTCAAGCCGGTCACGTTCTACTACAATCACGAGTCGAAGCCTGATGAAGTGGCCGATGGCCAGGATATTGACCAGGAATTAATCCGGAAGGTCCCGCACTGGGGCCTGATCCTCGAAGAAATGCCGGATTTCATGGCAACCAATACCGGTGCAGGCTGGAGTCTCAACGATTCGGTCGGCTTCCTGCTGGTTGCGGCGAAGTACCAGGAAGACAAGAGTCGCGCCCTGAAGCGCCAGTTGGTTGACCTGGAAGATCGCGTGGCAATGCTCGAACAAATCATGGTCGATGCCGGCCTGATCCAGTAATCGTCCTTCTTCCGCCCACACCTTCAACGACTTGTCCAAACCCGCCCAGCCGCAGCATTGAGGCAAAGTTCTCTTTCCCAAGCCGCAGCCAGCTTAGTTGGGTGCGGTTCAAGGGCCTAAACTGGCGCTGTGAAGGCCAGTGGTGGTAGGCTTGCCTCTGACTGCAAACGGTAAAAGTGACCGATGAAAGGCCCCGAACGGTTACTTGATGATGCACTGTCCTGCCTGGATGGGAACGGGGGCGACGGCGTGGTTGTCGCCAAACTTGCTGCCGACGCCTCGACACGGACCTATTATCGCATTCAGGCCGCAGGGCACCAGTCGGTCATCTTGATGCGCCTAGGGGCTGATCCCTTGAAGAGCGACGAAGTCGTTGACGGGGAGCGTCCCGCGCGAATGCCGTTTCTGGACGTCGCCGCTTACCTGGAGGCGGGCGGGTTGCCGGTGCCGGCGGTGTTGGCAACGGACCTGGCCCGTGGCGCAGTGCTGCTGGAGGACCTGGGTGATCTGACTATCGAGCGGGCGTTATCGGTCGGGGCAGACAAAGGTGACATGTACCTGCGGGCCGTTGAAATGCTGGCTGACATGCAGGCGTGGGCCGAACATCACCCGGACCTAAGCTGTGTCGCGTTTCGCCGGCAGTTCGGGGCTGGGCTGCTGCGCTGGGAACTGAACCACTTCGACGAATGGTTGCTTTCGGCCTGGGCCGGTGCCAAACCCACGGCGGCCGAGCGTGCAGAACTGGAAACTTTCTACGATAGGGTGACGGCTGGGCTGGTGGCCTTGCGCCAGGGCTTCGTTCATCGTGACTTCCAAAGCCGCAACCTGATGGTCCAAGACGGCAGGCTTCGCTTGATCGATTTCCAGGATGCGTTGATGGGGCCGTACCTGTATGACCTGGTGGCGCTGCTGCGCGATTCTTACGTCGAGTTCGCACCAAACGAGGTTGAAGCGATCAGCCGGCACTTCCTGCAAGCGCGGGCTGCGAGGGGCTTGTGGACGCCTGCGTTCGAAGAATTGATGCAGGGGTTCCACTTGCAGGCATTGCAGCGCAAGTTGAAGGATGCCGGTCGATTCGTGTACATCGATCGCGTACGCAAAAATCCCAAATTCCTGCCCAACATCCCACGATCTCTAGGCTACGCCCGCGATGCGATGGAACAATTGTCCGGCATGGACGGGGTTCGTGAAATCCTGGCGCGCTACCTGCCGACCCATTTCGGATAAACGACGACAACCCCGGAGGACGACGTGAAGGCGATGATTTTGGCGGCTGGTTTGGGCGAACGATTGCGGCCTGCAACTTTGACGGTACCCAAGCCGATGTTTCCAGTGTTGGGGGTTCCGGCGATTGACTGGGTGCTGGCTGGTCTGCGAGACGCCGGGGTTTCCGCGTGCGCGATCAACATCAGTTATCTGGGCGCGTCGTTGGTGCGGCATATCGGCTCGGGCGCGCGGTGGGGCCTGGATGTTCTGTGGTCCGACGAGCCCGATGTCCTGGGGACCGGTGGTGGATTGAGCGCGGTTCGGGATTTTTTCGCTGGCGAAGACGCATTCCTGTTGCACAACGGAGACGTGTTTTCGGACTGGAACCTGGGCCTATTGATCCAGGCACATCGAAGTGCAGGCGTTGACGCGACGATGGTGCTGGTCGACCCGCCGGACCAAGACGACGCCCGGATGGTTCAGGTAGACGGCGCGGGCCGCGTCGTGGGGATCCGAGGCGTTCCGACCGTGGGGACCGGGCCCCGCTACGTATTTTCCGGCGTGTCCGTCCAGGGACCGGCAATCTTCGAACAACTGCCGCCGGCCCAGGATTCATGCCTGGTCCAGGCCGGGCTGATCCCGATGTTGGCGGCTGGCAAGGTCATCGCAGGACCTGTGATGACGGGCAGGTTTTGCGACATCGGAACGCTGGAACGGTTCCTAAAGTTACAGTGGGACGCCATATCGAATGCTGTAACGCTTTTGGCCGCCAGGGGCTTCCCTGTGCCCCGGCGCGCGGGCGAAGGGGTGTGGGTCGCCGAAGATGCCCAAGTCCAGCCAGGTGCGCGGCTTGTGGGGCCGGTCTTGCTGGCCCCTGGGGCGGTGGTTGAGGCCGGTGCAGTCGTGGGCCCTCGGGTGGTGGTCGGGGCAGGTGCGCGGGTTGTTTCGGGCGTGCGGATCTCCGACGCCGTAGTGTTCGGCGGGGCGACGGCTGAAACTGATGCCCGTGGTCTGGTATTGCCCGAACCGGAGGGCTGGGTTGTCGAGTAACGCGAGCACCCGGTTGGTGATCGTGGGCACGGCGATCCACATCGCGGCGCTGGCGGCGGTGTTGTGCCTCGGGGCGGTGTGGCCGCGACTGGCCGTGCCTTGGGCGGCGGGATGCGTCGTTGTGGCGTCGGCGTGGGGGGCCGCGGCCGGGCTCGGTTTGGTAGCCGTTTCCTGGGCGATGACCCGATGGTGTCGCGCCGGACGTCGGCTGGCGAAAATGCTGCGCAACACCGTAGCGGGCATGCCTTGGCCGCAAGCCCTGGTCCTGGCGCTGGGCGCGGGCGTTGCCGAGGAAGCGGTATTTCGAGGGGCGCTGTGGGCGCTGGTCTCGTCGGTTTGGGGGGATGCAGCGGCACTGGCGGTAACTACTGTCGCCTTCGGCGCGGTCCACGGACTATTTGCGCGGCGCTTACGGGCCTGGGGCCTGTTTGCGCTCGGCGCGGGACTGGTGCTGGGGGGGCTGCGCTGGGGAACCGGCGGAATCCTGGCACCGGTGGCCGCCCACGTCGTGATTGATGCGATCAACCTGCCGCTGCTGGCCCGACGGGGCTTAGTCCCAGCGACCGGCGAACCTGGAGACGCCTAACAGGACCAGGCCTAGAGCGCAGCATGCCCAGGCGAATACGTCCCCGATCGAACCGTAAATCGTCGACATCTCCAGCAGTGGCACGTCCCACACCAGGGTTTCGGCCCCGTCCAGCGCGGTTTGCTGAACAAGGCGGCCCGCGGGGTCGACAAATGCCGAAACGCCGGTGTTCGTGGACCGGACAAGGGCTCGGCGGTGTTCGATTGTCCTAAACACCGCCAACTGGAGGTGGAGGTAGGGCTCCATCGTCTTGCCGAACCATGCATCGTTGGTGATGTTGACGAAGACGTTGGGGCCGGCTTTCGCGACGCGGCGGGTAAACGACGGGATGATGTCTTCGTAGCAGATCAGCATACCCATGCGGGCGTTACCCAGTGTGAACACGCCTACATCGGTGCCAGGCGAAAAGTCCGAGGATTCGGGCAGCCACTGCTTCAAAAACGGGAATGTGTCCGAAAACGGAAGGTATTCGCCGAACAACAGCAGGTAGACCTTGTCGTAGCGCCCCCGCACGGTGTCTTCGCGGTCGACGAGCATGGCGGAATTATACGTGCGTACCGTGCCACTATCGTCAACCTGCCGCGTGAGCGCACCGAACAGCAGGGGCGTAAAAAATCCACGGACCGCAGCATTCCTGTCGCGCGCGGGCGTCGCGTCCATGTCCGCGGTCACGGCAGGCCCTGGGTCTTCCGCCGACCCTTCCGTAGGAAGTGGGGCGCGCGAGGCATAGATCGCCTTGGCGTTGCGCGGCAGTGGGTAGCCAGGACTCATTGGCAACCAGGCCGCACCGGCCAAGTGGCCAGACGCGCCTTCGACGAGGCCGCGGAGCCCGACCTTCGAAGGGTCAAGGTCCAGGACCGTACCGTCGTCGCCTGCGGCCCAGGCGCGGTGTCCGCCAGGGTCCTGGATGGCCACTGTCAGATCACGGTCGGTCCCCGAGCGAACCACCCGGCAATCGTTCTCGCAGGCAACCAACATCCCGCGGTCGCCGACTGCCCACGTGATCGACCCTGATGCGACGCCGTTTAGTGGTCCGCGGATAGGGGTGTCGACGCGCACGCTGCCGTCCGAGGCGACCCGGACGACCGTGCCCCGCGTGCCGACCGCAACCAGACCTCCCTGCAACGACCAAGATACGGCTCGAAGGTCTGGAAGCCCATCTGGGGCCAGCGCGCGGGCCTCCTTGCCCCGCCAGGCCAGAAGTGTTCCTCCGTCGCCGCACACGACCCATCCGTGATCGTGGGACCACGTCGCGCCGCGTAGGTTCGCCGTTGTCCCCAGTTCGATAGCGCGCCATGCACCCTTCTGGCGGAAGACCGCGGCACCCTGGGCGCCAACTGCTAGCACCTCGGTGCCGTCTGGCGACATGGCTACCGCCAGCAGGTCGCGATCGACGCCGGTGGCCTCTCGAACCCACTGCCCGTCGCTTGGACCGCTGCCGCTGCGGATGTAAGCGGTTCCGCGTGGCCCAACGGCGATCATCACGTCCTCGGAAGCCGCGGCGGCGGCCCGCAGACCCAGGCCCCTGGCGGCCTCGGCACCCGGTTCGCTAGCTTGAACGATCCCGTCGGCCGTCACGTAAGCGAGCCGCCCGTCTTGCGAAGCGATCAGTGCCAGCCGATCGGTTTGGCGCGAATACACCTGGTGCAGCGGCATGTAGGACGACTCGGGCCAAACGATCAGATCGGGCGCGGATTCCCGTTGAAGTCTCGCCGATAGGTATTGGTGCTTAAGCAGGTTCCGGTACAACATCCGGATCTGATCGGCGGCGGGCATCGGGTCGCCGTCAGGCAGTTTTGCTTCCTTTTCCCAGATGCCGATGTCGGCCTCGACTATACCGACGCGAAACTTTGGTGCCATCCGAGCCGCGGCGTCGACCTGAGGCAACCGCCAGAGCCCGTAGGCCAGCGTGCCGGTGAACAGCAGCGCCGCCAAAACGACCGGTACGAATGGGAATGTACGTCGATCGGCGCGGGCGATCGCGATCTCGGCAATGGCCGCATTGACGGACACAAGCACGAAGGTCAGGCCCGCGACGCCGGTTATGTCGACGATCTGGGTGATCGCGGTGAAGCGCTGCTGGCCGTTTGCGAAGTACCAGGGAAATAGCAGCGGGAGAACGTACTCAACCGCGGTAAACAGCACGGGGAACAACAGCCACCGTGGCCAGCCCAATCGGCGACCGATCGATGCGGACAACGAGGCCGCGAATGCGGTTACCAGGCCCTGGTAAGCGCCCATCAGTACCATGATGGCGTTCGACGGCAGCGGGTCCATGTGGCCGAATTCGCGCAGTAGGTCCGCGATCCAGTGGAAGCCGCCGACGTTCGTCGCGGTGCCCGCTAAAAACCCCAGGAAGAAAGCGCCACCGGGACCACGTCCGCGCAGCGCGAACAGCAAGGGAACCAGGGCGAACCACTGCAGCGGGAATAGGTCCCACGTCGGAAACGACAGAAATACCAAGCAGCCACCGAGGATCGACAGGGGGATCGCCAGCCACCAGGGCGTAGTAGGTTCCCGTGGTG
>CAZHDQ010000064.1:0-9893 GCA_964531595.1 uncultured Anaeromyxobacteraceae bacterium | reverse complement strand
AGCGACGCTGAGGAACGGTACACGCGGCTGTTCGACCTTTCACCGGTGTGTACGTTGAACGTCGGCTATCACCTCTTCGGCGAGGACTACGCCCGGGGGCTGCTGCTTGCAAACCTCCGTATGGAATTGCACCGCGCTGGGTTGTTGGACGACTCGGAACTCCCCGATTTTTTGCCCAACCTGCTGCGGCTCTATGGCCGGCTCGATGACGACGAGGATCGCTTCCTGCTGCTTGAGGGGCTGGTCCGACCTGGGCTCGAGAAGATGATTGGCACGCTGAAGGGATCCATCTGCCCGTACGCCGGGGTGGTCCGGGGCCTCGTGCCTCTGATTGAAGCGCTCTACCCAGCGAATTCCTTTGCGCCGGACGCGCCGTCTGTGGAGGCTTAGACATGCTCGACCTGATGTTCTTAGGCATCCTTCCTTACGTGGCGTTGGTGTTGTTTTTCGTGGTGTCGATCCGGCGCTATCTGAAGCAGCCCTTCACCTTTTCGTCTCTATCCTCGCAGTTTCTTGAATCTCAGCAGCTATTTTGGGGATCGGTGCCGTTTCATGTGGGTATCCTCACCCTGGCCTTTGGCCACCTCGTCGGCTTTTTGTTCCCACACGAAGTGATGTTGTGGAACGCGGTGCCGGCGCGGCTGTTCGTCCTCGAGGTATCGGCACTTGTCGCCGGATTGCTGACGCTCGTCGGGCTTACCGGCCTCATCTGGCGCCGTTTTTCGTCATCGAGGGTGCGGGTCAACACCACAACGATGGACGTCGTGGTTCACGTGCTGCTTGTCTGGCAGGTGGTGACCGGCCTGTGGGTCACTTTGGGGCTGCGCTGGGGAAGCGCCTGGTTCCCGGCCGTCGCCGCACCGTATTTGCTGTCGATATTCAAGTTCTCACCCGACATCAGTCGAGTCGTTGGGTTGCCGCTGGTGGCGAAACTGCACATCGCCGGCGCCTTCGTCCTCTTTGCGATCTTCCCCTACTCGCGGCTGGTTCACATCCTGGTAGCCCCGATACCTTATGTGTGGCGACCGTTACAGCAGGTGATCTGGAATCGTTTTCGTGGTCGAAAGCTGGAGACTACACCGTGAGGCGACGAGCCATTCGTATCTGTCTGGCCGTCGTCGCGATGGCATTCGCCGTCGTGGCCTGCGAGCCAAACAACCAGGGTTACGAACCGACTCAACCCATCGCGTTTTCGCACGCGGTGCATGCCGGGGCCAACCAGATCCCCTGCATTTACTGCCACTACGGCGTTGAGCGCGGTCGCTTCGCGGGGATCCCGCCGGCGCATGTATGCATGAACTGCCACTCGCATGTCTTTACCGACAAACCAGAGATCCAAAAAATCAAGCACGCCATTGATACCAACACACCGATCGCCTGGCAGCGCGCCAACTTCATTCCAGACTTTGCCTACTTCGACCACCAGCCGCACATCCGCGCCGGCGTGGCCTGCGATGACTGTCACGGGCCTGTTGCATCCATGGGCCGGGTCAACCAGTTCGCCCCGCTCACCATGGGTTTTTGCCTGGATTGTCACCGGCAGAAGGCGGCCGTGGCGCCCCTCCTTGGCACAGCCGAGGTGGAGATACTCACTGACTGCGCTACGTGCCACCATTGAGGAGACCATGAGGGACGATCTCGGAACCAAGGGTGTGTTCAACGGCGTGTGGACCGACATCAAGGGTGCGCTGCCCGATCCGCCGCGAGTCGATCGTGGCCAGGGTGTCAACCGGCGAGGTTTCTTGAAGGCGATCGGTATCGGCGGTGCAGCCGCTCTCGCGTCTTGCCAGCGGATCCCGGTCAACAAGGCCATCCCGTTCCTGGTGCCGGTCGAGGAGCAGACGCCCGGGGTTTCTTCCCATTACGCCGCCACATGCACCGCTTGTCCCGCGGCCTGCGGTCTGATGATGACGGTGCGTGATGGCCGCCCCATCAAGCTGGAGGGGAATCCCGAGCACCCGCGCAGCCTCGGTGGGTTATGCGCAGTAGGGCAGGGCGATCTGAGGGCGCTGTACGACCCGAAACGACTCCAGGGCCCCCAACTCGACGGTAAAGATGCCAGTTGGCAAGAGATCGATGACCTGGTGCTGCGCCATCTGGACGGGGCCCGGCGCGCCGGATCCAAGGTCCGCGTCCTGGCGAAAACCATCATCAGCCCCACAGGGCGACAGGTGGTCGAGGATTTCCTGGCGCCCTTCGGCGGGCGGCTTGTCGAGTACGATGCCGATCCGGAAACAGCAAGTGCCATAATCGAGGCATACGAACACCTCGATGGCGTGCAGGTGCTGCCGGCGCCCGACATGGAATCGGTTGATTTGCTGGTCTCCATCGCGTCTGACTTCCTTGGCGCCGGGCTCGACCCGGTCACCGCGGCCCGCGCCTATGCAGACCGCAAGCGTGCCGCGAACCTGCGCGGACCGCTGCGTCATGTGCAGATCGAAGGCACGATTTCGCTCACCGGCGCGGCCGCGGACGAACGCTGGCTGGCGACCTTCGGCGAGCGCCGGCTCATGGCGCTGCACCTGCTTCAGGGGGTCGCGCGGCGTTCTGCCGACCCCGCAGCGGCCCAGATCTTCAGCCGACTTGCGGATCTGCCGACCCTGTCGGAAGCGCAGAGGCCAACCAAGGACCTCGCCGACGCCCTGCACGTGGCCCGCGGCAGAAGCCTCGTTATGTCTGGCGATGACGATCCCATCACACAGATCGCGGTGGCGCTGGTGAACCGCCTACTCGGCAATGAGGGCAAAACCCTGGACCTGGAACGGCCGCTGCTGATCCGGCGTGGCCGTGACTCTGCGTTGCGCGCGCTCTTGGACGAACTGCGGGCCGGCGAGGTCGAGGCCCTGTTCATTGTCGATCTGGACCCCATCGAGCAGCTTCCCGGTGGGGCGGATCTGGCGGCGCTTATCGCCAAGGTGCCGCTCACAGTTGCACTGACCGACCGGCCTACTGCGACCGCACACGCGGTCAAGGCTGTGGCCGCCGCACATCATGGTCTGGAGCGTTGGGGCGATGCCATGCCGCGCGTCGGCGTGCTTTCCTTGAGCCAGCCCGGCGTGCGTCCGCTGTTTGACACCCGCGACCCGTTCGAAAGCTTCCTGAATTGGTCCGGTGCGACCGTACTCGACTATCGGCGCCATCTTGAAGGGGTGTGGAAGCGCGACATCTTGCAGGGTATCGACCCAGAGCTTGCCTGGACGCAGGCAGTGTCGACCGGCCTGGCGCCAGCCAACGCGGTGCTTCCCGTCGTGCCGGTTGCTGCACGCACACCCAAGGATCTAGTCGGGGTGCTTGATGCTGCGCTCGGCGACGCGGGCGATCTGGCGGTACCGATCGACCTCGAGGTGGAACTGCTGGCCGAGGTGGGCCTGCGCGAGGGCAGCCGGTCGTTCGTCCCGTGGCTGCGCGAGCTACCCGATCCGCTCACCCGCGCTTCGTGGATGCCGTGCGTGCGCATGGCGCCTGCCCTGGCCCAAAAGTTCGGGGCGGTGGACGGCGACGTCTTGCGCATTTCTGTCGACGATCGTGCGGTCGAAATGCCCGTCCGAGTCATGCCCGGCCAGCACCCGTTGGTACTGGGTGTGCCCGTAGGCTACGGCCGCGTCGATGGGACGGGGGACGGGACCGGCGACGGGAACGTTTTACAAAATGCATACACACTTGTGGACACGCGAGCCGGCAGGCTTAGGCGGCGTGGCCTCGGTGCGACGGTTCGGCTGACGGACCACAAGGTGATCCTGCCACTCGTGCAGTGGGAGATGACGACCCACGGCCGCGACATCCTTCACCAAGTCGAGCGGCCCGATGAGCAGGTGAACTACGAAAAGGTACCTGTCAACTCGGGCATGTGGGGCGAGCGCCAAAAGGTTGACGGCCCGATGTGGGAGATGACCATCGACCTGGACTCGTGTACCGGTTGCAGTGCCTGCGTTGTGGCCTGCCAGGCCGAAAACAATATCGTCACAGTCGGTCCCGACGAAATGCGCCGGCACCGCGACATGCACTGGCTGCGCATCGATCGCTACTTCGCTGGTGACGCCGCGCACCCCGACGTGCTGTTCCAGCCGATGCTTTGTTCCCATTGCAATAACGCCCCCTGTGAGACGGTCTGCCCGGTTGCCGCCACCACGCATTCGAGCGACGGGCTCAACATGCAGGTCTACAACCGGTGCGTCGGTACACGGTACTGCTCCAACAACTGTCCCTACAAGGTGCGACGGTTCAACTGGTTCGCGCACCCGGTCAAGGAGCCGCTGGAACGCATGGTGCTCAACCCGGACGTCGTGTATCGCGATCGCGGGGTGATGGAGAAATGCACCTTCTGTATCCAGCGGATCCAGGCGGCTCGCATTGACGCTCGCCAACACGGCAAGGATAGCTTCGAACCGATGACTGCCTGCCAGCAGACCTGCCCGACGCAGGCCATCCGCTTCGGTAACGCGCGGGATCCAAAGAGTGAGGTCGCCGCACAGAAGTCGAGCCCCCGAGCATTTCAGGTCCTTGCCGAGTTGGGTATCGAGCCTGGGATCACTTACGTCGCGCGGGTCCGTAACCGGCCTGGCGCATCACTTTCCGAGGAAAAAACATGAGCGCCATCGGTCGCGCAGACTCGATCCCCGAGCCGCTCATCCTTGGCGACCCCAGTTTCGCCACGGTGACACGTGAGATCGCTGCCCCGACAGATGGGCGCCCGGCGAAGACGTGGTGGTTGCTATTCCTTGTCGCCTTCTCGGCGTTTTCTATCGGAATCGCCGCGATTACCTACACCATCGCTACGGGCATTGGGACCTGGGGCCTGAATCGAACCGTCGGTTGGGGCTTTGCAATCACCAGTTTCGTGTTCTGGATCGGCATTGGGCACGCGGGTACGCTGATCTCGGCGATCCTTTTGCTGCTGCGGCAACGCTGGCGCACGTCGATAGCCCGCGCCGCCGAGGGAATGACCATCTTCGCGGTGCTGTGCGCCGCTCTGTTCCCGCTTATTCATATGGGCCGGCCGTGGCTTGCCTACTGGGTATTCCCCTATCCGAACAGCCGCGGATCGCTTTGGGTGAACTTTCGTTCGCCGCTTGCCTGGGACGTCATTGCTATCACCACCTACTTCACGGTCTCTCTGCTGTTTTGGTACGTCGGTCTGATCCCCGACTGGGCGACACTTCGCGATCGCACCAGCGGTTGGCGCCGTCGGATCTACGGCTTGCTCTCATTCAACTGGAACGGTTCGGCGCGCACATGGAAACGCTATGACAAGGCCTGCTTGCTCCTGGCTGGGCTGGCGACGCCGCTGGTCGTTTCGGTTCACACCGTAGTGTCGTTCGACTTCGCCGCTGCACTTGTGCCCGGCTGGCACGCCACGCTGTTTCCGCCCTATTTCGTCGCCGGGGCGGTCTTCAGCGGCTTTGCCATGGTGGTGACCCTGCTCATCATCACTCGCAAGGCACTGCATCTCGAGCGGTTCATCACCATGCGGCACTTCGACAACATGGCGAAGGTCATCCTTGTTACCGGGAGCATGGTGGGCCTCGCCTACGGAACCGAAATGTTTCTAGCCTGGTACAGCATGAATCCGTTCGAGTCGTTCAATGCCTGGGATCGGGCTACCGGCCCCTTCGCGTGGATTTTTTGGACCATGGTTTTGTGTAACTTCGTCGTGCCCCAAGTGTTTTGGTTCAAGCGGGCCAGGCGATCGATCCCGGTCCTCTTGGTCAGCGCGATCCTGGTGAACGTCGGGATGTGGCTTGAGCGCTTCGATATCGTGGTTCAGTCGTTGCAACGCGGTTTCTTGCCGTCATCGTGGACTCTCTATCGGCCCACGACGATCGATGTCGCGATCCTCGTTGGCAGCTTCGGGATGTTCTTCACCTTCTACTTGCTCTTCATCCGGTTGGCACCGGTCGTCGCGGTCCATGAAGTGAAGCACACGATTGCCGAGCAGCGTGAGGAGGCTCGACATGATTAACGCGCTGCGACACCCCTTCGGGCCGAGATTAAAAAAAAGTACCGGCCAAAGCGTGCGCATCCATCTGATCGTATTCGACGATCCCGATCGCACTGTGGGTGCGGTGACCCGATTGCACGAAGCCGGCTTCGAGGTTGTCGATGTCCACTCGCCGTTTCCCCTGCACGGGCTCGACGGTTACATCGCGATCCCCGAAAGTCGGATCTCGTTCGCCACTCTCATCGGTGGACTGACGGGTCTGGTGGGCGGCATTGGGTTAGAGATTTGGACGCATACGATAGGTTGGCCTTTGAATATTGGCGGCAAGACGAACCTCGCTCTGCCGGCGATTATACCCATCGGCTTCGAGCTCACGATACTCATCTCTGCGATCGCCACGGTGATCGCCTTGCTTGTTCGCAGTCGATTGCGTCCGCGATTTAGCTCGGAGCTACCGCCGGGGCAGCCGATCCCCGAGGTGACCGACGATCGCTTCGCGGTACTCGTTGCCGAGCGGGATGCCTCGCACGCGCCTGGTCGCTTCGCCGACATCATCAAGGCGTTCGCCCCCGAGCGGGTCGAGGAAGGTTGGAGGGTTCTGTGATGCAGCGACACCGATCCGCTATCTTCGCGATCATCTTTATAGCCGGTTGCGGCGCAAGCGGTGACACCCCGGGCCTCGTGGTGACGCCAGGCATGGTGGCATCGGTCCCATTCGACCCTTATGACCCGAACCCTATCACCCCGAATCACATGACTTTGCTTGCGCCACCTGTTGGCACCGTTCCGGTAGGATTCTCGCCGCTTCCTTATGGCCCCTTCAGTCCCGAAGACGCTATCCGGGCCGGTATCGAGCTCACTAGCCCCCTGCTACCACCGACGGCTGCGGATCTCGCCCGAGGCCAGCAGGCGTTTGATACGTTTTGCGCCATCTGCCATGGCCCGGGTGGGGTAGGAGATGGACCGATCATCGGCCGATTCCCCAACCCTCCGAATCTTATGGCGGCGCCTGTACGCCAACTAACTGACGGCCGCATTTTCTACAGCATCAGTCGTGGAGGCAAGATCATGCCGAGCTATGCCGTCCAGATTCAAACGCATGACCGTTGGCGCATTGTCGCTTACCTACGGACGCTACAGGCGAAAGCGGGCGCTCCGGCGGACGCTCCGGCAAGTGCTCCGGCAGACGCCCCGGTTAGTGCTGCGGTTGGTGCTCAGGCAGATGCTGCGCCCGAGCCTGCCTCGAAGGAGGCCGCACCATGAACGGTGCGTTGGCAAAGAGATCGCTCCATCCTGTGTTCACCACCCCTTGGCTCGCCGTTGTGGGTGCGATCGCTACGGTGATCGCCGCAGTCGGCGTCGTCTTCGCGCCGGGGCAGGGCTACGCAGCCCTACTCATCGCAGGTCTTTTCGGCACTCAGTTGGCGCTGGGGGCGGCGCTGTTCATCGCCATCAACGCGGTGAGTGGTGCGACGTGGTGGGCGCCGCTACGCTCGGTGTCGGCCGCGCTGAGTGCGACGCTAGTGGTGCCGATTGTTCCGCTGATTATCGTCTTCAGCCTCGGGATGATGGCCCTTTACCCCTGGGCCGCTTCGAACGCAGCCGCGGATCCAATCATCGCCGCGAAGGCCATCTGGCTCAACATTCCGTTCTTCTTGTTGCGTGCCGGTATCGTGATCGCGGTGTGGCTGGCCTTCGTTGCCGTGTTGCGATGGCGTGTCCTCGCGACAGTCGCCAACAACGACGTGGCGGCTCAGCGGCGCTTGGTCGGGGTGTCCGCTGCGTTTCTGTTTGTCTACGCCGTGACAATCTCGATCGCCAGTTGGGATTGGACGATGAGCCTCGAACCCCATTGGTCCAGCACGATGCAGGGGGTTTATGCATTTTCCGGCAGCTTCCTCGGGGGAATCGCGATGGTCACCCTTGTCGGGGTTGGCCTTCGAGCGGGCGGCGAGGCGATCTCGGCCGAACAGCGGCATGACCTCGGCCTGCTGCTCTTCGCCTTTTCGATGTTTTGGGGCTACATCTGGTTCAGCGAGTACATGCTCACCTGGTACGCAAATATCCCAGAGGAGACCGGCCACTTCATTCGCCGCACAGCGCCAGGCTGGAAGCAACTGTACTGGCTGAACGTGGTGCTGAACTTCGCCCTGCCATGGGTGGTGCTGCTGCCGGTGCGCACCAAGAAGCACATACCCACACTGCTGCAGGTGGCCATGGTCCTCGTGGTCGGCCGCTGGCTCGATTGTTTTCTGGCAGTGGCGCCCGCCGAGGACAGTTCGCCGTCGTTGCCTATCTACGCAATCGCTGCAAGTATTGCCGTTCTCGCAGGAATGGGCCTTATCTTTGGCCGACTGCTTGGTCGCGACGACGCCCCATGAATAATCCTGGGTTAAATGGACGGCCTGCGCACGGTTTTCAGGACTAGGGCTAGCATCAAAGAAATCCCGGCCAGGGCGACAAAGACCAAAAAACCGCTGGCGTAGCCATTTTCCCCGTTTCTACGCACGATGATGCCGAGTATCGGTGGTATTACAAACCCGCCAAAGGCCCCCAGGCCACCGACCCAACCCGCAGCCCCGCCCACGGCTTCGGGGATTTCTTGTGGTACAAGCTTGAAAATCGCCGCGTTGCCGACTCCCATGCCCAGAGCCATCAGGATCACGGCCACCACCGATAGCCCGACACTGCCGGAGGTCGACATCAACAGCGCCCCTAGCAACATGACCAGCAACGCCCCTATGGCGGTATTTTCTCCGCCGGACTTATCTGCAACCCTCCCGCCCCAAATGCGGATGGCTGAGGCAAGTAGAGCGTACAAAGCGGTAAGCAACCCTGCGGCCACAGCACCTACGGCCAAGTAGGAGGTCCAATAAATAGGCAACCACGCTGTTATGGCGATGAATCCGCCGAAGGTACTAAAATACATGACCACCAGCAGCCAGGTTTTCCATGCCCGGCCTGAGAGCCGTAAACTGTCCTTCAAACCTCCTGCGGGAAGCAGTTGTTGACCGTGTTCTTTGGCGACGATTCGAGCCTCTTGCTCGCTCATCCCCTTTTCGATCAACTGAAAATAAGGGGCGTTGCGTGAATAACGAAAATACAGAAAGGTGCCCACTGCGAGAAACAGGAGCCAGACCAGATAAGAGCCGCCAAGACCCAGGCTTGCTAAGGCCAGCGGCAACAGAAAGGAAAATATCCCTGGTGCCAGGTTACCCAATCCGGCAAAGATACCCAGGGATTTGCCCTGATCCTCCATGGTGAACCAGTAGGAAACTTGACCAATACCTACCGAAAAGGTGGCGATTCCGCAGCCACACAGCACCCCCAATGCCAGCAGCAGTGGATAAAGTTTAGCGGTTAAATATGCTGGATAAAGGAAGTTGGCCACCAGGGTCAATCCCAACATTCCAGCTAACGAAAGCCCCAGCAGCACCAAGAAGGGTTTACGCCCACCAGTAGTATCGACCCAGGCGGCAAAAGGGATACGCAGCAGTGAGCCCGACAGGGCAGGAATAGCCACCAGCAGACCGACCTGTTCGGGGCTGAGGTGCATCAAATCCTGGAATTTTAGGGCCGTTGGACCGAACAACGCGACCGAAGCGAAGCCGAAAAAGAATCCAAGGGTGGCCCCGTACAACCCGGTTTGTGGGTTTCCCTGGATTCGCTGCATTTGATGCCTCCATGTTGGTCAGAAATCTCGTCTGATTCAGTCCTTCGATTTGTGATTATTTTCAGACGAAAGGATCTAGCAAGTTCCAATCCGGAAAAGGGCAAATCTGCCGACTTCGCGGCTCGGTGTGACGTGAGACGCCTTCCTGAAGGCGTTGAAAAGGCTTTATCGGCGCAGGAATGGTTGTAGTTTTGGGGATCTGACGCCGGTCATCGGCTTTTGGATGGTGGTGCGGCGTGAATCAGGTCCTTTGCCAGGAGTGCCGCGCCCAGCGAGCAGAAA
>CAZHDQ010000063.1:0-9902 GCA_964531595.1 uncultured Anaeromyxobacteraceae bacterium | reverse complement strand
GGGATTTTCATTCTATCGTCAGCCATGATCGGTCTTCTGCTTTTTGAATTGGCGCCACGAATCAGCACTGCGCTCTTTCCCAAGAAGAGCAAAACTCAAAAGTACAAGGTCCCGCGATATGAGGCCCCAATAAAAATGGACTCTTGACCTTCGATGACCCCGGTCGCGATGGGCAAGGCCGCGCGCAGGCAGTAAGCCGCCTTCCATAGCCGCTCCAGCACGTGGACAAAGTCGAGCAAGAGTTTCAGGCATCGACCGCGAGCGCAGTTGCGTACTGGCGAATAAACCGGGGGTTACGCGTCGGCAGGTTGTAAGGCCCCTTTCTTGTCAACCCACCTTATTCATCCAGGGCTAGAAAACTGCGACTAAATCACGCATAACATCTGGACATACTTACTTGTTCCGCAGATAATCAGTGCACTTCACCCCATCAACGGCACCGTCGAGGAGCGTGCACCCCGTCGAGCGGCCCTCAGGAACCCAGGTATGAATAAGGTGGGTTTATAGTTCCTATACACTCGACCAATTCCTGATCGCCGACGGAGTGGTCGTCCTGGGGGCCCTGGTCCAGCGCCCGCTCCCTCTGGACACGCTCGGTCGCCAGTCGCTTGGCTCGGATCGAGAGCCAGTGGAACTCGGCATCGAGGTAGGAACCGTCGTTCGTATAGGGCTGGGCATTGGACATTTATGAACCTCTCTGCTGCGTTGGGGCAAACCATTTGCCCAGCCCATCTACTCGTCAGGGCCAGGAACTAAACTCCTCCCGCTCAGCCCCCCGTCGAAGAGTCCGCAAATGCTTGACCCACACACTGCTTCGCGAACACAATGGCGCGGTTGCCCGGCGTCAAGTACGATCGTGCAGCGTGTTGCCTCACGCTTGGGTGAGGCAATGGCTCTCGCCTAGTAGCAAATCAGGTGAGGCAATGCGACGCTCAACGCGAATCGTCGCGGATCCGCAGCCAGGAGGACCGCACCGATGTCGGGGATGTCCAAAGATCGCGGTGCGGCTCCCGACGTGTCCGCATCGACGCCCCCGCCGGGTCCTCGTGCCAGTCGGAGCGCCTTGGCCGCACGTGCCGCGGAAATCGCACGCATTCGTCGGATGACCGCGATGGAGCGGATATCTCTGGCCCTGGCGTTGGGTCGGCGCCGCCGGGAACTAGAGGCCCTTCGGGCAGCAGGGACCGGGAAGCGATGAGAGCGAATCCCACGCTGGAATCTACGCTTCGTGTCGCGACCGACGTATTGCACGTACTGAAGGACCACGGTGCGGACGCCGTGTTGATTGGCGGCGTGGCGCTGGCCGTCCACCAATACCCGCGTGACACAGTGGACCTCGATCTGGCTGTGGCGGTAGCGCCGGGCCTGCTGCACGAGGTTGCTGCGTCGCTTGCCGCCCTTGGCTACGATGTGGCCGTGCGTGACCCCGACGCGGCCGATCCCCTGGGCGGCGTTCTCGACGTGCAGGGTTCCGATGCGGACCTGGTGCAGGTCGTCAACTTCTTGAATCCCCCGGCAGGAGGCTTCCCTCGCCTGGTCGCGGACGCCCTGGTGACGGCTTCGCCGCTGGTGCCGGGACAAGAGATTCGGGTGGTCGACTTGTACCACCTGGTGGCCTTCAAGTTGTACGCCGGTGGCCCCAAGTCGATGCTCGACATTCTGGAACTGATCGAACGCAATCCCACGCTGGACCTGGGGCGTCTGGAGGCGCTTTGCGCGTCTTATCGGATGGATCGAGACCTTCGAAAGGTGCTGGACATGGCACAAACGGTGCGCAACGCATAGTTGCTGACATCGCGGCCAGCGACTGCGCCGTGAACGTCATGCGCAGGCGGCCGTCGGCCGTCGGGCTGGTTCTCGAACTGCTGCGTCGGGTGCCAGTGGCGCTCGCGGACGTAATTCTTCAGCCATCGATCGTCGTCGAAGACCAGTTCGACCAGCCGGGGGCGCGCGTCCGGCTCACTGGAGTAACGTCGACTTCGACCAGGGGCTGATGGTCATTCCGGATTCCAAGACCGGAATACCACGCACGGTGCCGCTGCACCCCGCGCTGCTGAAAGACCTGGTCGTGCGGCGGGGGCGACCCGACGCGCCGGTGTTCCCGCTGGACGACGGGCGTCCGATCGATCCGCATACCTGCTCACAGGGTTTCCGGCGACTGGTCCGGAAACTGGGACTTCCGCTACGGTTCCACGACCTGCGCCATGTTGCTGCGACCCGGATGCTGGCCCGCGGTGCCGGCGTGATCCAGATTTCGTCGCTGCTGGGCCACCGAACCCTGGCGATGACCCGCAGGTACAGCCACGTGACGATCCCGGACCTGCGAAAGGCGATCGATGGATTGCCGGAGCCGGTGGGTGTTGCCAACGGGTCGCAAGGGGGTTGAATCGACTCCAGGTCGTGGCAGCGGGACCGCGAACTGCATGCGCCAGTCGAAGACCCGCTTCGCCCGATGACGACACGCGGTCGCCTTCACCGCACCGAGATTTGCTTCGTCGAACGCCGACACTGCTTCTCGATCACCCCGGCCATCCGCGCGATGACCGGGGAATCGCCGTGCGCCCCCCGGAAGGTACTGGCGACCTCGACGAACGCTGCAGGCATCGACTGCGCCATCCGCTGGAACTCGCCTGCGACGAAAGCCGACCCGACGCCCAACACCTCCGCCAGTTGGTCGAGGTCTCGCCGACCGACCTGGCCCGGGTCCCGCTGGCCGCCGATGCCCATGGCCAGCAGTCGGTCGATCCCGGGGTACACACGGGTGCAGACCAGGTCGTAGAACGGTGCCAGTCGCGGGCCGCGTCCTTCCTCGTCGTACAGCAGCGACAGGTTCTTGCCGTGTCCGTCCGAGTTGCCCGCCAGCAGGTTGAACGCCAGCCATCCCAGCAACTGGCGCGCGTCGACCAGCGGCGCTGCGGAATGCTCGCGGACGACCTGCATCGCGTCCGAGAATCCGGGGCCGCCCTCTTCCTCGTACTTCATCGACGGCATCTGCCCCAGCGCCTGGCAGAGGTCCTCCTGGTGCAATCGCACGATCTGGCCGTTGCGCACCAACCGGTCGAAGCGGCGGACCAGCGCGCCCGCCGCACCGCCGACCTCGACCAGATCCGCATCCGCGGTTGCCAGCGACAGCGCACGGGCCAGCCGCAGGGTCAGCACTTCGTTCGCGGGCAGGTGCTTGAACTGCCTGGACGGCACCTTCAGGATGTGCGTGCTGGGGGCGCCGTTCATGGGCAGCATCAGACGACCGTCCGAGGCCAGGAACACCGGCAACTTGTCCTGGGCGCCGGCCAGGGAAAGACGAGTCCCGCGCCGGGCGACCATCTCGGCCAGCAGCGAGGACCGTCCGGGCAGGCGAGCGATGAAATCCTCCGGAAGCGGTTCGTAGGAGCCCGCCGCAGGCGTCGTGTCGACCGCGTCGGCCAGGATCGTCAGGGCGCCCGCACATTCGCCCCCGATCGCCGCCAGCAGCGCGAAGTCGTTGGTCGCCGAAAGCCCCAGCGCTCGCGCGACCGCCTCGCGCACCAGGCCTTCCGGCAGCAGGTTCGCGAAGAAGGCGTGGGCCGCCAGTTCGCGGTTCAGCCCGGGGAGCAGCGGCAGCGACACCGAGATCGCGAAGCGGCCCGGGGCATCCAGCCAGGTCTCGGCGTACTCGAAGGCCATGCGTCCGTCGGGTTGGTGCGCCAGCGAGCCGACCCGACGTCGCTGGTGGAAGACGTGCAACTGCTCAGTCATCGGCCTTCTCCGGCGACGCGCCTCGCGGCAGGACCCAGACGTCGAGCCCCAGTCGCTGGAGCACCTGCAGCGCCTTGCCCAGTTCCGCGCTCTCCTTCCCGCGCTCCAGTTCCGACAGGTATCGCGGGCCGACGCCGGAAAGCGCCGCCGCGTCGGCCTGCGGCACGCCGGACTCCTTGCGGCGATACCGGATCAGCCGTCCCAGTTCCTGGGATGTACGAATCTTCCCGTACGGGTTCATGCTGGTCATCCTCCGGGCGCGGGGTTCCGATTCATCCCGTTCGGGAAGATAGCACGTTGTCTTGGCCGGTGGCAAGGAATGCTATCCCGTACGGGAAAATGTGGCGGACAGGGGCGAACGTCCCGAAGCACGTCGCGTTGCCGGACTGGAGGTTGCAGTGCACGTGCGGTCCAAATTCCGTCGCTGTCGGCTGCAGGACCGTCCGGCAGTCGTACTGGCCACCGCCGGGGCGCGGGCGCTCGATGCGTACGTCGCTAGGATGTCGCGGCAGGGCGACGTCGGCGGCTGGATGCGGTCGCTGCATCCCAGCGTGACGTTGCAGATGGCAGGCCGGCAGATCCTGTTCATGCACAGCGCACTGGCGCTGCTGCGCAACACGCCGAACGCACCGCCCCCAAACGGGACTGCGGCGACAACTTCGCCACCTGCCCCCGCGACCGCGTCGAAGGCGCGCGCGAACATCGGGTTCGTCAGCGGGAATCGGGTGCCTCTGTGGCTTTTGACTGCCAGGGTCCGGTCCAGGTCAACGCGATACACGAACAATTCGTTTTCTCCGTCGACCTCGACCGCAAGTTGCAGAAGTTCCAACATCTGCCGATTGCCCTCGGGACCCGCGACATCAATGTCCATCGTGACTCGGTGCGTGATCCCGACCAGCGGCAGTACCATGCCACCGATCACGACCCAGTCGCCGTCCAGCCGATCGACGGCGAGTTCCAGAAAGCGATCGAGGATCGCGGCATCGACCGCCATCAGAGGTACTCCGAGAGAGTGGCCCGGGTGATCCGGTAGAGCTTGATGGTGCGCCCGTCCGGTTCGTCCGCTAGAAGGATTCGAACCGGTGGCGAGCGCTCCCAGTGCGTCCGGAACAGCACGGGAAAGTGGGTCCGCAATGCCAGTAAAAGCGCCCGCAGCGCGTCGAGTTCCCGCGGTGCCAGCGCGCCCTCGGCCGCGGCAACCAGCGCCGGCGCAAGCTCGCGCACCAGTCGCTCCGCCTTCCGGGCCACCTGCACCGATCGAGCCGAGACCATGGGCAGGCCCAGGGCAACCAGGACATCCCAGTCGGGCGATGCCGGCGTCCACCCCGGGGCCAACGCCACCTCTCGGGTGACCTTCCGGATGGTCGACCACGTCGGGTTCGTCCTGCCTGCCTCGATATTCTGGACCGTGGCCAGACTGACGCCCGAAGCCAGCGCGACCTGCGTCTGCGTTAGCCCCAGGTTGCGGCGGTGCCGACAGATCCTGTGTCCAAGCGTCTCCATACCTAGCATTCTAGGGGTCACCTGTGGTCGAAGCAAGGAGGACGCACTCAGCGCAACGGGGCCTCGGGGCCGAAAACCCGGTGATGGGCACGCAGACATTCCCCTACCTGGACCCCGAGCCGGCCACCCCGAACGGACCCCTCACCGGATTGGTGAAACTACGACCGCGGCAGGCAGTGGATTCTAGCCAGTGGCCGTGCGCAGCTCAGCCGATCTGTCGTCGCTGTATCTGGGCTTCCTCTGCGGCACGCCAGTTGGCGTAAAGCCCTTCGTCGAAAGGGTAGTCCCAGCAGCCTTCACGGTGGACCAACCTGCCGCCGAAGCCCGTTTTGAACCGGTGTACGCCGGACAGGGGGTGCGGTTCGCCTTGGCCGGGCGCCGCGCCGAAAAGGTCGTAGTCCCGGCATCCCAGGGACTTCGCCAGCCGAATCGCTGCCCACTGCACAACAGACGAGGCCATCAGCTCGCGATGCGCGCGGGTGGACGCGCCATACAGGTAGGTCGCGCGCGTCCGAGTAACCGCCAGAAGCATTCCGGCCAGCAGGCGCCCTTCGTGCCGCGCCAGCAAGAGTCGCGTGGACACCGGGGACGCCGACCCTTCAGCGCGCTCGTCCAGAAAAGTGCAGAAGTGCTTGAATGGCATCGGTTCGAAACACGCGCGTGCCGCGGTTTCAAGGTAGATATCATACCATGCGGGCAGATCCTCGGCGGTGCCTTCCTCGACAACCACGCCCCGGCGCAGCGATAGCCTGATGTTGTATCTGGTCTTTTGGTGCATCCTGCCCAGAATTTCGTCCTCGGAGCCTTCCAGGTCGATCAGCACCGTGTCCGGGGGCAGCAAGTCCCTTGGCGCCTTGTACAGGCTGTGATTGTACGTCCCAAAATTCATCCGGATCTCGCGCAGGTGGGCCGGCGGTGGCCCCTGCCAGGCACCGTCCGGTGCGAAATCGTCCGGCTGCCGCGCATGCAGCGACGTCCAGGGGAGATCCCAGCGGATAAATGCACACCGCGGGCCCAGCATCGGGTGCAGCGCCCCGGACAGCCGCTCCAAGAAGGAACCGGTCTCGTCGGGAGGCGGCGCAACTTCAGGCCCGAAAGGCACGTAGGCCCATTCCAAGTCGTTTACGAGCGGCGAGCGCACAACCAGAAAGTCGCCGCGGTTGGCCTCGCGCCCCGTCAAGCGGTCGTCGCTCCCGGCTGGCAAAACAAATGCCACGTCGAACGCGTCGGTACCGAAACCCAGCCGCCTGTGGACCCGGCCCCAAAACGCAGTCTGGTGGACGATGGGGGTCGGCGCCAGTTGGTCCGTCTTTTTTTGAGCGATCACCAGTTCCATGTCGGGCCTCAAAATTGTGGATGGCAACCCCGTCACGAACGACCGGGCGCCTTACCCGCGAAGCGCTCATTGTGGCCATCGGACCCGTTGGAATCAACGGTGGCCGACCTGGAACGTGGAAAACGATGGTTGTAGGCCATTATAATTACTCACAACCATCCAAACCCTTAGACGCAATCCACCATAGGCGCCCCCGTGTTGAGCCGGGGAAGACGCCAGCCAAACTGGTGGCGCATCTGTCGCTTGGCCACATCCAGGTCGAGGTCTGCTTCACGGAACTGGTCCGGTGTGATTTTCCGTTGGCCCACTGGGTGCCGGTCCCTGTCGAGATTCCGCCCAACGGGACCCGCAGTTGGTATGGAGCGCTGGGACAGTCGTCGGGCAAAGGCGGGCCGACGCGAGCCGGTTGCGGGACCATCCACGTACCCCGGTACGGCAAGTCCCGGCCGCTGGCTGACCCAACGACTACCCCAGCCGTTCGGGGCCAGCCGAATTGCGGCGCAGGTGCATCCGTCCTACGCCGGCAGGTGAGCCTTGAGCCAGTCGATCAGGTCCCGCTCTACCTCTTCCCGGTTTGTCTCGTTCAAAACCTCGTGGCGGGCCCCCTCGTACAGGCGCCAGGTCACGTCTTTCAGGCCGAGCTTCTTGTAGCGCTGCGCCAACGCCAGGACGCCCTTACCCCGCAACCCAACCGGGTCCTGAGCACCCGCAATCAGGAACACCGGCAGGTCCCGCGGGATCTTCGCCTCCTCGGACGCCTTCCAGGTTGCGTTCAGCAACGCCAGCATTTCGACGAAGAAACTGTTCGGAAACGGCTGTCCGCACAACGGGTCGTCGACGTACTTGCGGACCTCGGCCGCATCCCGGGACAGCCACTCCTT
Source organism: uncultured Anaeromyxobacteraceae bacterium (assembly GCA_964531595.1). Taxonomy (GTDB): domain Bacteria; phylum Myxococcota_A; class UBA9042; order DTJE01; family DTJE01; genus DUVQ01. The sequence goes on along the minus strand of CAZHDQ010000063.1, from coordinate 2,447 downwards.
GCCAGTGGGTCCGCCCTTGAACGCGTCGTTGAAGTTGCCGACCGTCAGTTTTTCGAGCAGCGTCGCCGTCGTGTCCGGCCCATCGAATCGCGTGACGATCCGCGCGACGGCCTCACCGACGCCCGCCAGAGGGTTCTTGCCGTTGGTGCCGCTAAGTACGCACCCCGCCAGCTCGCCGCCCCATCGCTGGATATAGGCCTGGGCCAGGAAAGACCCCCACGAATGGCCCAGAAGGAACAGCGGCAGGCCCGGATGACGTTGGCGGATCTGCTCAGTCACCTGGCGCAGGTCACACAGGACCGTCCGCCAGCCGCCGGGCCCCAGGTGGCCCAATCGCCCGTCGATCAGCGACCCGCCGTGCCCCCGGTGGTCGCCGGCGTACACCGCAAACCCGGCGGCGCACAGCACTTCGGCCGTCCGCGCGTAGCGGGCCCCATACTCTTGCATGCCGTGGCTAATCTGAACGACGGCCCGCGGCGCCCCATCCGGCACCCAACCGCTCACAAACAACTCGATGCCGCTGCTTGCCTGGAATCGCATATCGGCTGATTGCATGACCCCTCCTTTTCACAAGATGCCGCATCGCGGCGAATCAATGGCCCTTGCGCCCCAGCAATCGGCCGACGTCGAACCGGATCACCAAAGCCGTCGCCGCGATCAGCAAGCCCAGCAGCACGGCCACCAGCGTCCGGTTGTACTCCGTGTTGAAGAACAGCGGCCCCTCGGCCAGGGGCGGCATTTTCGCCGGCGCGAGGGGCAACCCGTACCGTTCTGCGATTTTACTGACGTTGGACAGGTGGATCATCGGGATGTCGTATTCCTGCATCATCAGAGTCATTGCGCCCTCATCCTTGATCGGCCGCCGCGGTAGACGCCGATTGATGCCCGGCTTGAACAGCACCTTCGTGAAATGCGACCCGACACTGGCCTCGTTTCCGCCGACGTTGATGTACGCCGTGTAGGGCTCACCCTTGGCGGCCTCGGCATACAGCCGCATGCGTTCTTCGATATTTTTCTTCAGCGATTCCGTCCGGATCAGCGGCACGTGGTTGCGTTCGATCGCCTGGAGGATCAGGCGGACCCCCCGTTCCTGCAACTGCTCACCGTTGTCGTCCATCCCACCGATGCTGGCGGCGATCGACCGATGGTCGATGGCCCCGGCCTCGTAAGCCAACCGCTCCATGTCCAGCCACGTCAGTCGCGGGTCGTTCGCTCCGTACATCGACGACGCGATGGACGTGATCGCCACGCAGCGCAGTTTCAACACCTTGCACGCAACCATCGTCGCCAGGTTCAGCGCCGGGAACGACCCCGAACCGCCGATCGCCACGTAATCGCCCTCAGCCAGGTCCAGCCGCTTCATCATTTCGACGACGACCGCCACGAAATTCGGGTTGACCGATGTCTGCTTGGCCGCCAGATACCCGATAACAGACGTGATCGAACTCATATTGAAGCCGATCATCCCGGTTGCCGCCGGATCGGCGAAGTCGTCCAATTTCTTGCGCAGCCTCAACCGCTCCTGCTTGATGGATTCCATCGCCCGTGCCTGGAGGCGGACCGCCCGGACCTTCTCGTCATAGTGCGACTGCCGGATAACCACCTTGTTCCGCTCGACAACGAGCATCGCAGCGACCGCCAGGATCGCCAGCACCACCAGGGACGCGTTCGTGATCTTGCCGGGACGCCAGTACAGTTTCATCCCAGCACCTCGCCGCCCGAGATCAGGATCAGGGCCATCCTCACGATGACCGACGAGATCAGCAGCGTCGATGTCGTTTCCACCAATCCCTGACGATCGATCCAGATTGCGATCAGGCCGGGGATGATGAATCCGATGACCGACAAGTCGATCGCATACTGGCTGACCTCGAAGGACACGTAGTTGCGCACGAGGGTACCGATCATGAAGCCGACAAGGATCATGAGGACCGTCCGGCGCCTCCCATAGACAACCATGAAGAACATCATGAACCGCACGATCATGTACGTCAGGATACCCACCGCCAGCGTCATCGCGACCTTGGCCGGATCGCCGAGGTGCAGCGCAAAGTAGCCGGGCACGACCATGCCGCCCGCCGCCAGCCCCAAAAATTCGGAGAACAGCAGGCTGACGAACAGGCCCAACCCAATCGATATCTCTATCAGGTGCTCCATCGCCCTACCCCTCGCCCTGCGGAAGCGTGCGATTGCGGATGTACTCGTCAAGTGCCATTCCGTCCCCCTTGATGTTTCCAACGCCCAGCACGACGGCCGACTACGCCGACAACGACACGATGCGCTCGAACACCTTTTCCGCCCTCTCCCCAACCATCGTGTAGATCCGGTGGACGTCGAGGCCCGCGTGGGCCGCCGCGCGGGCGAAGACCTCGGTGCCGGTGCCTATCAGCAGGAAGCGATCGACGTCAGTGAATTCGGCTGCCATCTGTCCTAACTGGCCCGACCGG
>CAZHDQ010000062.1:0-9993 GCA_964531595.1 uncultured Anaeromyxobacteraceae bacterium | reverse complement strand
GTCGGACATCCGCACGAAACTGAAGGTCGCGGACCTGCTGTTCCGCCTGGGCGAGAAGGAGCGGGCGACCTCGACGTTTCAGGAGGTCGCCCAGTTCTACGCGAGCCAGGGATTCCTGCTGAAGGCGGTGGCCGTCTACAAGCAGGTCCAGAAGCTCAAGCCTGAGGACGTTGATGCCCACCTGTCGTTGGCGGGGCTGTACCAGCAGATCGGGCTGGTCGGCGATGCCATCTCGCAATACCGGGACGCGATCGCGCAATTAGAGCGGTCCGGCGACGCCCTGCAGCGCCTGAAGACGGCCCAGAAGATGCTGGAATTGGACCCGGACAATGCCCGTCTGCGGATTGGCCTGGCCGAGGACTTTTCGCGCGAGGGCATGATCGAGGAGGCAGTTCACGAGTTTCGGGCGGCCTACGAGGCGCTGAAGCGGCAGGGGCTGGACGAGGAAAGTGTGCTGATCGCCGAGCGGTTGCTTTACCACCAGCCTGACGATTGGGAGATCGCTAAGTCCCTTGCCGCCTATTTCATTGCATGCAAGGACGGTCTGCGTGCGCTGTCGCGGCTCCAGACGTGTTATCGGCACCGGCCGAACGACCCAGAGGTTTTGGAACTTTTAGCGCAGGTATTCGAGTTCCTGGGTCAGCCGCAGAAGGCCGCGACGGTGCTGAAATCGCTGGCGCGTCAGCACGATCGAACCGGTTTGATCCGCGAGCGTGACGAGGTATTCCAGCGGGTGCTGTCGCTGTCGCCGGGGGACCAGGTGGCGGCCGAGGCGCTTCGGTTCGGCTCGTCAGTCCCGGGGCCTACAGGCGAGGAGATCGTATTCGAGAGCTCGGCACCGAAGCCCGAAGAGATCCTGGTCGCCGACGAGGAGATCGGGATCGACGATTTGGTCGAGGACACCAGCCCCGAGAGGCACAAGCCGCTGCCAGACACGGATCAGCCTCAGGGTGGCAATTCAGCGTTCTTTCCAGATTCAACCTTCGAGGAAGAGGCTCTGTTTGAAGGCGAAGAACGCACGCTGGTTCAGCCCATGCCGTTGTTTGCCAATGACCGGCCCGGGCTGTCGGTCGTCGGGGTCGAGCCGGTCGATACGGCCGAGGCGGCCGAGACGGCCGAGACGGCCGAGACGATCGAGTCCGCGAACGAGGTACCCGAGGAGTTCCAGGACGACCTGCAGAACCTGGAGTTCCTGGTCGAGGTCGGCATGGCTGGCGAGGCCAAGGAACTGATTGCAGAACTGCGCCGCAAGGCGGGTGACCTTTCGGTGCTCGCCCGTTTCGAGGCCCGGCTCCAACAAGAGTCGGAGGCCTGATGCGCATCGTTGCCGGTGTGCTCAAAGGGCGCCGCTTGGTCGCGCCCCGGGGGAGGGGCGTCCGGCCCACACTCGAAATGGTTCGCGAAGCCGTGTTCGACGTGCTCGGGCCACGGGTGGCGGGTGCCCGAGTTCTGGACCTGTTCGCCGGCTCCGGTGCCATGGGGATCGAGGCCCTGTCCCGCGGCGCCACTCACGCGGTCTGGTGCGACTCGGAGGTCCGGTCGATCGAGGCGATTCGCGAGAACGTCGAACGGCTGGGCGTCGGGCGACAGGGGACGGTGCTCCATATGACTGGGCGCGCTGCCTTGCAGTACCTGGAGCGCAAGGGGCGAACGTTCGACTTGGTGTTTCTGGACCCCCCCTACGACGAGGGCCATTACGAAGAGATGCTGCTGGCGCTGGCGCGGTCGTCCCTGGTCGTGGGCGATGGCCGGGTCTGCGTCGAGCATCCGAAGCGGATCGACTTGGCGCCGGTCTTCGGCGCGCTGATCCAGGACCGTCGGCGCCGCTACGGAGAGTCCTCCGTGACGTATTACATACGCGGGGAACGAGAATCGGGCCGACAGGATGACCCGGCCGGTGAAGACGCCGGCATGCGGGGGAAAACACCATGAGCCATTTGACGGTCTACCCGGGGTCGTTCGACCCGGTCACCAACGGTCATGTCAACCTGATCCGGCGGGCCGCAGAGATCTTTAGTCCACTGATTGTTGCGGTGGCGACCAACATCAAGAAGGTGGAATGCTTCTCGCGGGAGGCGCGGGTCGAAATGCTACGCGATTCGACCAGTGGAATCCCGGGGGTCGAGATCGACTCGTTCGAGGGACTGCTGGTGGACTACGTGGCGCGGCGCGGCGCACGGATCGTCGTGCGTGGGCTGCGGGCGATGTCGGACTTCGAGTTTGAGTTCCAGATGGCCCACCTGAACCACAAGCTGGCGCCGGGCGTTGAAACGGTGTTTCTGGTCACCGGCACGGACGAATTCTTCATCAGTTCATCAGTGGTACGCGAAATCGCCAGCCTGGGCGGCAACGTCGAGGGTTTGGTGCCCGAAAGGGTCCGTGCCCGCCTGCGCGACCGTTTTCCGCAGACCTGAACCTCGGGGCGGTTACAACTTCCCCGAGATCCGGACCATGATCCCGAAGACGTCGGCACCGCTGGATCGCAGGCGCCGCCCCGGCTCGTCGATTTCGCTGTTGAACACGGGGTTGTATTCGTTTCTGCCCGCTTCGTTGACCCACTCGATCGTGTTGTTGCGCGCATCGGAATTCCAGCCGGTGTCGGCGTTCGTCAGCAGGTGGGCGGTCTCGTAGGCGTAGTGGAAGCGCAGTGACAATTCCAGGTGTTCGATTGGCTGGACGTTGACGCCCACCCAAGCCCCGATCGTCCCGTAGGAAGCCACGTCGGTCAGCCCGTCAAGCGTCGCCGGACCGCCCTGTACGCCGGCCAAGGTCCGGTCGTAGGCGGCCATGTTCTTATTCGACCGGGTACCGACGCAGGCCGGGTCGCCGGCACATGGCGTCGTGCCCAGTGCCTCGAACAGGTCGGTGTACTCCCGCCCGCGGAACGTGTAGGCCATCGAGACCCCGGTGTCGATGCTGGCGTAGCGGCCGGGCTTCCCGTCGGCGCGGGGCACGCGCCACGGAAACCATTCGGCCCCCAGGACCATGCCCAGACCTTGGCCTGGGCCGACGCTGGTCTGTCTGTCCTTGTCGTAGTTTCGGAACAGGGTACGTTCCGGGGCAGGAAAACGCAGATCCCCAAATACCGCGAAGTACGGCTCGACGAACTGCCACAGCCGGCTGGCGGCCACCTCCAGGTGGACTTGGTGCAACCCGGACCCGACCGATGTGTTCCAGGGGGTGCGGACCTCGCCGGTCGGGGCGGTGTAGGCCGCCTCGATCATCAGCGTCGGGTGGCGCGGCTGGCGCCACTGGGCTAGCGGTGCCCAGCGCAGGCCGAAACGCATGTCCCCGATGCCGCCGCGTCTCGGTCCGTCATGCGGTACCCGGAACAGGGTCGATGCAGACCCGTCGTCGATCTGTGAGTTCGTAGTGCCGACTCCGTCGGCGAACGACAAGGTGGTGAGGTCGCGCAGAACCACCGGCAGGGTAATTCTTAGTTCGAGGTCGTGGTACAAGCCGATCCGGGCGTCCACGTTCAGCGTGTGGGATACCCGTTGCGCCTCCAGCTCCGGCTTTGACACTGTCTTTGGTGCCGCCGGGCAGCCCGCGATCGTCGGGTCGCAGGGGAACTCGCGGCCGATCTTCGAGCGGCGCAGCATCCAGTCGTAGCGGACGGAAAGCACGCCGTCGAAGCGGTCCTTTTCGTCGGCTGAGGACATGACGGACGTTCGCTCTGCCGCACCAGCCGGCACGCCGGCCAAAACCAGCGAAGCCAGTATGCCGACCCACAGGCGCTTGTTCATGCTCGTCGCCTCGCGTTCGCGGGATCGCCTCGCAGGGAGCCGATTATCGGCCATTGGGCCCAAGGGTGTCAAAACGGTCGCGGCGGATCAGCCACACCGGGCCCAGGTCCCACACCCGGACGGCGCTAACGGCGTTTCGCTCGTCGGGTGGGATCAGCGTGTAGCGGACGCGTGCGTTCCGGTCTTCGCGAAAGTCGTGTCCGAACTCGCGATCGGCAATCCGGTGGGCCGGGTAAGCCGCGCATTGGGTGCCGGGCAGGGCGCATGTGAACGCCGATGGGCCGCCTGGATTGTCTCGCAGGATGATCGCGGCTGCCTCGCGGTACACAGGCACGCTGGTACGGGCCTCGTCGGTCCGGTAGTGCCGCTCGGTGAGCACAGCCTGGGACAGCGCCACGCAGACAAGCAGCGATGTGGTCGCGACGGCCCACCGATCCGTTTTTACCCGCGACAGGACCCACGCGATGGGCACGAGCGCCAGCGGGAACACGACGATAGTGTAATGGGGATAGAAGTGCTTGCGGCCCCAGAATAGGAACGCCAGCAGCGGCAGGTTGAGCAGGGCGGTGAAGGCCAGCGGGTCCTCGCGGATCGCCTCGACGCGGCGCCGCAACAGTCGGGCGGTGGTCCCGCCGAGCATCGAAATGGTGGCAGCCAGGCTAGCCAGAACGCCGAGAGTGATGCCCACTGCCGGCAGCACGCCCCCTGCCCGGGGCCACCCCAGGAACGCGGCCATGCGGGCCGGTCCGTCGCCGCGCCAGAAGCCCCATTCGGTCATTGGTGATGCGGCACCGTGGGCGACGAAGTAGGTCATGTCTCCGCCGGCGAACAGCACCATGTAGTAGACCGCCCGCAGGGATTCGATCGCGGGTGCGGTAGTTTTGGCGATGTTTCCGGTCAGCGCGCGGGTATTTTCAAAGCCCTGCATTGCGTCGACGACCAGGTATGGCAGGTAGGTGGCCGCGCCCAAGGCGGCCCCAGCCAGCAGGTGTTGCCAGCGCAGGCCCTGGGGCCGGGCCGCAAGCAGCACTAAACCCGCCAGCAGCACGATGTGGGCGCAAGAAAGGTGAATCTGGGGTGCGAATACCAGCAGCGCCGCCAGCCAGAACAGTGGGCGGCGCCCTTGGCCACGGACCGTGCGAGCCAGCAGAAACAGGAACAAGTACCCGATCGGCAGCAGCAGGTTCGGGTTCCAGATGCGGTCGGAATGGAACATTGGGAATGGGTTGAATGCTGCCATCAGGATAGCGCCGAACCCCGCGAAAGACCCGTATTCGGCGCGCAGCAGGCGCCAGCCCAGCACCAAGCCGCCGAAAGCCAGCAGGCCGATCCACAGCATCGGTGCCTCGGGCCGGTCGGACACCAACAGGGGCAGCGCAAGCGTGGCGTAGTAGGCGCCGCCAGGAATGTACGCCTTGACGGCGCCGGTGATCGCGGTGCCCTTGGTCGGGAACAGCTTGAAGTCCGCCACGTCCTTGGCGATGCCATACTGGAGGGCCTCGTCCGCGGCGAAGCGGGCCTGGGAGAACGTGGCAAGCCTAAACGCCAGTGACGCCGCCAGCACGATGATCGCGGCGATGTCCCATGTGCGCGAAGTCCGATTCATGCCAGCCCCAGCGAGGCATAGTGGATGGCGACAACCATCAATGCGACGGCGAAACCGATCTCGACGCGCTCCATCCAGGCCCCGCCGCGCGGCCGAAGCGCGAACAGGGCGGTCGAGACGCCCAGCACGAAGAACAGCAGCCCCAGACCCAGAGCGAACGCGAGCATCAAACTGGCGCCCAGTACCAAATCGCCGGTGCCGCCGATCAGTGCAAGGATGCCGACTACGACCGGTCCAGCGCACGGTGCCGCGATGATGCCGGTGGCGCCGCCGATCATGGCCAGCTCCACCAGTCCCCCCCGGCCGTCGCGCCGCCGGCCCAGGCGCGCCTTGATCGATGTGGGTAGGTCCAGCGTGAAAAACTTCAGGTACGACACCGCCAGCACCGCGAACAGCGCGGCCATCGTCAGCGTAACAGCAGGGTGCTGGAGCCAGGACCCGAACCCCATGCCCAGCATTGCGGCCGCGACGCCCAGGGCGGTGTAAGTAACGACCATGCCCCCGACGAATGCGGCCGCTCGGATGGCGCGCTGTCGCAAGGGGCGGTCGCCGGACTGGCCGCCCGGGCCGACAGGGGTGGTTCTGGATATTACCGCCAACGTGATTGGTATCATCGGGAATACACACGGGGTCAGGCTGACGCCCACGCCGGCGGCGAATACCAGCAGCAATGCGACGATAAGTCCTCGGTCGCCCAGCCATGCCTCGACGGGGCTTTTTGGCCGGTCCCTGAACACCCCGGCGTCACGTACGCGGCGCGCGAAGTCGTGAGGGCCCTCGAAATCGGTCAGCGTCGATCCGGGGTTTTGGCGACCGTCGGGCAGGAAGAAGGCGACCAGGGGCAGCGCGGGGACGTCTATGCCAATGCGCGCCAAGCGTTCCTGGGCGGGGTCAAAGTCGGTCATGTCAACGTGGATCGGGACGAAAGCGGCCAGCGCCGCGACGACCTCGGTGTCAGAAAACGTCTTTCTTTCTAGTTCCTTGCAGGCGTCACACCACGCCGCCCCGGCGTCCAAAATCGCGGGACGCCCGGCAGCGCGGGCCTCGGCCAAGGCCGTCTCGACGTCGGTACGCCAGGCGATGGGCGATTCGGCGGTCCGGGGCACACGTAGTATCCCCAGTGCCAAGGCCACGCCAAAGGCCGCAGCCAGGACCAACAGGGCCTTGCGGATCCTGCGTGGGCCGTCCAGTTCGAAGAGGTTCGGCTTGAACGCACCCAGGCCCACTGCCAAGGCCACCAGGGCGATGCCGACGATCCGTTCCACCATCCGAAGTTCCTGCCGGGCCCGTGTTGGACGAAGCCTATCGGGTGGCCGATCAGGCGTCAACCGAGCGGGGCCATTGGGCCAGCGGCACGTAGTTGGCAAGGGGCGGTGGATCGACGTTATGATCGCGTCGGAGGCGCGCGTGTCACGAACGATCTCGTTGCTGGCCCTAATCATGTTGCTGGTCCCCACCCGGGGCGGGGCTGCGGTCGATCGGCCCGCCGAAACCTTGGAAACGGCCGCGCGCCCACTGGTCGTCGTGATCGACCCAGGTCACGGCGGGCACAACACCGGTGCCCTGGGTGTCGCGGGCGTACATGAAAAACACTTGACGCTGGCGATGTCACAGCGCCTGGCCCGACTGCTGGACGATAATCCGTCGGTGCGGGTCGTACTGACCAGGGACGAGGATTCGTTCCTGGACCTAGCCGATCGGACCTTATTCGCGGACGCGGCCGGCGCCGACGCCTTCGTCAGCCTGCATTGCAACGCGTCGGTTTCAGTCGAGGCGCATGGCATCGAAACGTTCTTCCTGGGGGTCAAAGGGTCGGACCCTGAGGCCGATGCACTGGCGTTGCGCGAAAACGAGAGCGCGGTCACCCCCCTGCCGCCGGATGGCGACCCTCTGGTGGCGGCGATCGTTTCGGACCTGCGGCGCAACGGGACCATGGCCGAGTCGTCAGACTTGGCCGCAGTGGTCCAGGAGACCCTGGTTCGGACGCTGCCGGAGGCGGTGTCGCGGAAGGTGCGTCAGGCCAACTTCGCCGTCTTGCGGCAGGCGTCGATGCCGGCGGTCGTCGTCGAGGTAGGTTTTCTGACTCATCCGCAGGAGGGACAGTTGCTGGTGCAAGAGCGCTATCAGGACCGGATCGCCCGGGCACTGGCGGCTGCGATCGTGACGTTTGCGCGGCGCACGGCCGGGGAGCGTCAGGCCCGGTGACACGGTCCGGCCGGGGTCATTCGGTGCGGCCTAGGCCGTATTCCTTCAGCTTATACAGCAGGGCGCGGTGGCTGATTTCCAGTAGGCGCGCTGCCCGGGTCCGATTCTGGTCCGTTTCCTCTAACGCTCGAGCGATCAAAATTCGCTCCAGTGTGCGCGTGTTGCGCTTGACCGACAGGCCGACCAAACCCAGCACTGAACGCTGTCCCTCGGTGTCGCTGCCGTCGGCAATGTGTTCAGGCAGGACTTCGCGTGTGACTTCGCTGCTGTCCGACAGCACGACGGCGCGCTCGATCAGGTTTTCCAACTCGCGTACGTTGCCGGGCCAAGCGTAGGCCATCAGCGCGCGCATCGCGTCGGATGTGAAGCCGCTCAACCGTGTCACTCCAAGTCGCTCGCATGTGCGGTGCAGGAAGTAGTCGATCAGTTCGGGGATGTCCTCGGGCCGTTCGCGCAGCGCGGGGATTCGAATCGGCACCACGTTGAGTCGGTAAAAGAGGTCCTCGCGGAACCGCCCGGATGCGACGTCCACTACCAGGTCGCGCGCGGTCGCGGCTACTACCCGGACGTCGACTTTTTGAGACCGAGATTCCCCCACTCGGCGGATCTCGCTTTCCTGCAGGAAGCGCAGGATCTTGACCTGGAGCAGCAGCGGCAGTTCGCCTACCTCGTCCAGAAATAGAGTGCCGCCGTTGGCGCTTTCGATCAGGCCGCGTTTGTTCCCCGCCGCATCGGTGAACGCGCCCTTGACGTGGCCGAAGAATTCGGACTCCATCAGGCCCGCCGGGACCGCGCCGCAGTTGACCGCAATAAACGGCATCCGCGAACGCGGCGACTGTTCGTGGACCAGGCGGGCAATCACCTCTTTGCCGGTGCCGGACTCGCCGGTCAAGAGCACGGTCGAACGGTATGCGGCGATGCGGGTTGCGGTGGAGATGATTTTCCGCATCTGCTCCGATTTTGCGATGATGGTCGTCCCAGGGGCGTTGCGCCCGACACGGGACTTCAGTTCCTGGTTCTCGCGGCGCAATTGCTCGCGTTCCTCGGCCTTACGCAGGGTCAGCAGGATCTCGTCCGCCTTGAACGGCTTATTGATGTAGTCATAGGCGCCTGCCTTCATGGCGGCGATGGCTGCGTCGTTCGAGCCGTAGGCGGACATCACGATCACGGTCATCGGGATGTTTTCGGTGCGCAGCGTGGACAAGAACCCCATCCCGTCGACGCCGGGCATCTTCAGGTCGCACAGGCACAAGTCGTAAGTTTGGTGCTTCAGCAAGTGCAACGCGTCCTCCGCGGAGGTGGCCGACGCGACCTGGTAGCCGGCCCGGGACAAAATCACCTGGAGCATCTGCAGGAAACCCGGCTCGTCGTCGATGACCAGAACTCTCAAATCCATGCGTACCTCAGCAAGTTTATGCGTACCTGGTGCGCAACTAATCTACACCATTCCAGGGTGGGTGCGCAATGATTACGTAGTGGTTTGCCCGTTGTCCTCGGCCGGGCGCCACAGGCGCAGCAAGAAGGAAGCTCCGTGGCCGGGCGTACTTTCGATTGTGATCTCGCCGCCATAGACATCCACTAGCTGGGCACAGATCGACAGGCCCAGACCAGTTCCCTCGCCCTGGGGCTTGGTCGAGAAGAACGGGTCGAAGATGCGGTCCATATCCTCGGGCGGGATGCCCGGGCCGTCGTCGCTCACGCGGACCTCGACGAAACGGTCGGTCTGGTCGGCGCGAATCTCCACGCGTCCCGTTCCGCCTGTGGCGTCGGCGGCGTTGAGCAACAGGTTGACCAGGACCTGCTGGAGTTGCGACGGGCGAATCTCGGCGATCAACGGTGCATTCTCGATCCGCACCTCGGTATGTACCCGCGAAAAGGCCCGGTGCGGCTTCAGCAGGTTCAGGGTCTGCGTGATCGCGTCGCCCACGTCGGCCAGCGCGCCTTCCTCGCGAACTGGCCGGGCGAACGACAACAGATCCTTCAGGGTGCCGTGGACACGAAGCGTCGCCGCGTAGATCTGGGCGGCGAACGCGCGCGTTTGGTCCGGATCAGCGCCGTCCTTCAGGATCTCGGACAGCCCCAGGATCACGCCGACCGGGTTGCCGATCTCGTGGGCAATTCCCGCGGTCAGCCGCCCAACGGACGCCAGTTTTTCGGCGCGGATAAGGCCGATCTGGGCCCCCTTGAGGTCCGATTGCATCTGCTGTATCCGGAAGGCTTGGCGCTCGGCGGTCGTCACTAGTTCCCGATGCGCCCGGGTCCTGTCCTCTACGACGGCCCGGATCGTGGCTAGGTCGGACGGGTACGCAGGGTCGTCCGGGCGGATCGCGCGCCTGGCCAGGGTCGCAGACGACATTAGCGGCCGGACCAGCAGGAAGTACCCTGTCAAGAAGCCACCCAGCAGGGCCAGGGCGAGCACCATTAGCCCGTAGAGAG
>CAZHDQ010000061.1:0-10019 GCA_964531595.1 uncultured Anaeromyxobacteraceae bacterium | reverse complement strand
AATATATGCAAGAACTTATGAAGAAAAAATGAATAACAAAATGTTTTCATCTGCAAGGGCATTGCATGATTATATAAAAGAAGATTATAAAGCAACTTGTTGTAGGGTGCTAACCAAAGATTTTCATCCAAACTCTCCTGAAACCACAGCCATTTCAAGACGTACGATGCACCTTATGGAAAGCCGCCTGGTCCCGGGGCTTTACCAAGATTTCGTCTATGTTGACGTGGTCCGGCAGTCCGACGGCCCATCGGATGCATTCGGCAATGTCTGCGGCCGCCAGAGGCTCCATGCCCCGGTAGACCGCGTCGGCCTTTTCGCGCGAACCCAACCGCGTCATCGAGAACTCGGTTTGGACCATCCCAGGGTCCACGCTAGTGACCCGGATCGGTTCGCCGCACAGTTCCAGCCGCAGCGTACCCGTCAAGGCCCGGACGAAATGCTTGGTCCCGCAGTAAACTCCGCCACCTTCGTAGACGCCGTGTGACGCGGTACTGCCCAAAAAGACCACATGGCCCCAGCCGGCCTCGCGCATCGCTGGGATGCACGCGCGGGTCGTCCGAAGAACACCCTCGATGTTCGTGCGGATCATCGTCTCCCAATCCTCTTCACGCGCGTCGGCGATCCGGTCCACCCCTTTCGCCAGGCCGGCGTTGTTTACCAGCACGTGGATACCGCCCAGACGCGCGCGGGCTTGGGTGACGAACGCTTCCACGGACGCCCCATCGCGCACATCCAGGGGACCACCCCATGCCGGCACGCCGTGCGCCCGCGACAATTCGTCCGCCAGCGCCTCCACACGTTCAGTGGTGCGCGCCCCCAGCGCCAGGGCGAACCCGTCGCCAGCCAGCGCCCGTGCAGTCGCCTCGCCGATCCCCCAGGAAGCACCAGTAATCAGGACAACGGGATGTTCGGGTCGCATCGATTCCTCCAGCAGGATGACCGATTCACGTTTAGTCCAATCCTAAAGCGGGATCAACTGGGATCGTGGCGATTAGGCACCAGTGCGTCGACCAGGCGCGTCAACAGCGCGCTACCGGCCACTCGCCCACGAGCCATGTCGTCCATCGCCGCCTGCATGGCCGCCACGACCTCATCGAAGCACGCGCGCACCGTGTCGTGGTCGTCGGCGGCCTCGGGACCCAGGTTGGGCCAGCGCATCGGCGGCAGGAAAATCTGGTCAATAGCAGTCGGCAGCGGCAAGTACGGCAGGAATGACGGCGCCAAACCCCATGGCAACGACAGCCCGATCGGAAACACGTTGGACCGGACGCGCTCGCGCAGTTTCAGCAAACTAGCCAAGCGCTCGCCTCGCGTCAGCACGATGAACGATTCCTGGGCACCGGAAGTCACTATGGGGACGATGGGTACCTGTTCGCGCAACGCCAGTCGAATGAAGCCGGTACGCCCCCGAAATACGACGCGATTGCGTTCGGAAAACGGGCGCAGGCTGTCCCAGTCCGAGCCCGGGTAAACCGCCGCAATCCGACCCGCCGCCAGGACCTGGCGCGCGCAGTCGGGCCGCGACGGCACCACACCACCGCGAACCGCGTAATACCGCAGCGACGGGATTCGAAAGACGAAGTCGTGGGACATGCCGTGGGGTGCCCGGTCAGGCCCCAGGGCATCGCGAATCGCCACCCAGGCAAGGAGCGCATCGAACACCATCAGGCCACCACTGTGGTTGCCGACAAGGAGAACCGGTCCCGCCGCCGGCAAGTGCTCGACGCCGCGAACGGTCCAGCGAAACCAGTGTTCGGCAACGTATCGGGCCGCTTCGGCGATGACGGCGGTGAACGCGGGGTCGACGGCATTTAGGTCTGGCTGCGGCGGCACCCCCGGCCGGGTCAACGCTAGGCGCAAGGTCCACCACAGCCCGACCGGCGGCAGCAGGAAGGCCAGATGGGCCGGTTCCACCGCACGCACCAAGCGGACCAACGGATTCGACCTGAAACTTTCGCGCAGCGTCATTGGGCGATTTTAGCAGGGTTCGTCGGCCGGAAACGGTAATCGAAGGTGTCGACCAGAACGTGCTAATGCGGACGGCTCCTTGGCAGGCGCCTAAAGTTCGCGAACCGCCAGGATGAACCGCAGGACATCTTGCTCCTCGACATCATTAAGCGCGGCATTTCTGCCCATGCGTTTCATGATACCGGGCCATTTTTCGACGGAATGACTGGCTGGCGCGGGCAACCTGTGGCAGCGATCACACGACGACATGAACAATTCGCGACCGCGTTCCAGGTCGCCCTGCTGGGCATCCGGGTTCTGTTCGGCATAGACCGCCGACAGTCCCGGCGTCACATCGGGCGTGATGAAAGCCGGTCCGCATGCGGCCAGCAGACCAGCCAGCACCAGTAACGCCAACCCGGTTCCAACGCTTCCCCAACCCCGACCAACCGTTGTCTTGTCCATGCGTTCCCTCCGCAATCTAATCTGGGATCTCGATACACCCAACGAGCCGATTTCACCGTCGATCCCATCCGGTGTCAATCGCGCATCGTCCGTGATAGCCGGCAGATCATTCTACAACAGAGAGCGTAGCGATTGGAGCAAAGATGCCACCTTGCGAATCAGGAAGGACTTTTATCGGAATCAGGCACTGGAGAATCGGCAGGCGACGATTCGGGCGCGCAGGCCGGACAGCCCGGCTGTGATCTTCCGGCCGCGTGGATCCAGAACTGGCGGCATTCAGGGCAACGGTACCCGGGTGCCTGGTTGGGATCCAACCCTTCGATACGCAGCGCTTTGCCATGCACCAGCGCGTCGGCGACCTTTCGACGCGCCGCACCCAGCATCCGCGCGAACGTCTGCCGCGACACGTCCATCGCCACGGCGGCATCCTGCTGGTACATCCCTTCCATGTCCGCCAACCGGAGCGCCTCGAATTCGTCCAGTTCCAGAAGCACCTCGGACAGCGCCGACATCGGGACGCCCCGAGGCTTGAAATAGGTCACGTCCGGACCGCCGGCCACCCGGCGTGGACGCTTAGGTCTAGCCATCAGCAACCTCTTTCGCACCAATGCAAAGATTGTGCGACAAAAGGACGGAACAGGAAAGCAGGGTCGGCGCTGGGGTTCGTTTAGCGCGTCCCGACGTCGGCGGCGCAGCGGAATCCGAAATGATGGAACGGATTGTTCGACGGGACGTGCGCCCGCCGAAAGTACCCCATCGCGTGGTCGGCGGGCCAGTACCATGACCCGCCCCGGACTACCTTTTTCGAGTAACCCTTGCACCGGGATGCGCCACCGCACGGCCCCTTTGGGTCGGGCCCCTCGCACGCCGCGCCGCACGATGTCCAGTCCTTCGAATACCAATCAGCGACCCATTCGTCACAGTTTCCAGCCATGTCCCGCAAACCGTAGACCCCTGCTGGACGCGACCCAACGGGCCAGGGTTTGCCCTTTTCCGGCTGACTGCCGCGCTTCCGGACGCCGCACGCACGCCCAGAATCGTCCATGATCACCGCACGTTCGCAGGTGACAGATTCGTTTCCCCAGGGGTGCGTGGCGCCGTCTGGGCCGCGGGCGGCCTTTTCCCATTCGGCCTCGGTCGGCAACCGCTTGCCGTGGGCCCGGCAGTAGCCGTCTGCCTGGAACCAGTCCACGCCGGTCATTGGCTGACGAGCATCGTCGAAGTCCACGTATTTCGGTCGCGCCGGGGTACATCGTCCGGACCGCATGCAGGCCGAATATTCACCGAACGTGACCTCGTTGATATCCATCAGAAACGTCCCGATCACCACGGTCGCGGCGGGGCGCGCGTCGGACGGACCATCATCGGTACCGCGCAGGAAGGGGCCTCCAGGTACGCAGACCATGCCTTCGGGCAGTTGAGATGGGCAAGGTTCGAACTGATCGACGGCGGGCGGCGTCTGCGCGCCGACCTCGTGGGCCAAGCCGCCAAGCACCACCAGAATCAGGACCGTCTTGACATGCCGTGCCATGTGTCTCCAGAAAGGGTCAGCGGAACTCACTGCCCGGTGAGCGAAAAGTGCATCATGTCCTTTGTGCCACCGCGAAGCGCGCCGCCCCAGCGCCAGAACTTTGTAAACTCGCGGTGGATCGCCCCACCTTCGACGATCGTCTCGCGTGGGTTGGAGCGTGAATCCCAATGGCCACCCAGTTTCAGGCGACAGCGACGGATCGTGGACTGGTCCACCCGCAGCAAGTCGCACTGTTCGTAAAGCCCGTTGAACGACGCGTTGATATCGATGGCAGTGCCGTAGGAATGGTTCGAAAACCATGTCCGCATGCCACCGACGACGGGTCCGCGAGTTCGGCCAGGTCGATACCCCGTGATCGATAGGATCCGAACGTCTGGGTCCTCGGCCAGGGCCCGAAGCGCTGCCTTGACCTGTTCGGCGTATGCGTAGCAAATCCTGAACCCGGGCAAATCCGGCAGGCCCAGCAGCGCCGGGTTGATCCGGACCTGGTCGGCCTCGCAGACCGAGCAACGCGGGTCGTTGGGGTCCCGTTCGTCGGGGTTCAATGCGGCGTACGGCTTGCGGACGGAACGGCGGTCGACAACGGTCTGCTTGGCTACATGCCATACGCTGGTCGAATAGACACACTCCGCCGGCGTGGTGTGTACGTCCCCGGAAACACCCAAAGCAGGTTCAGAAGACGCCGGGCCAGCCACAGCCACCGAGGGCATTATCACAAGCGGCAGGATCGCAGTAAGGGCCAAGAAAACGGGACGAAAACCCCACGCACGTTTCACATTGCTCGCTTCATCAGTGGTCACGTGGCCTCCTGTCGAGGAAAAGATAGGGAACGTGGTCGGGGGATTTGACCGGGAT
Source organism: uncultured Anaeromyxobacteraceae bacterium (assembly GCA_964531595.1). Classification (GTDB taxonomy): domain Bacteria; phylum Myxococcota_A; class UBA9042; order DTJE01; family DTJE01; genus DUVQ01. Next base: position 5,218 of record CAZHDQ010000061.1, on the reverse strand, counting down.
GAATGGCACGATGTTGCGGACCGACCGAACCTTGGGCTGAGCCAGCCACGATGTGAACAGGTCGCCCGGCTGCGCAACGTAACGATAGTCGCCGTTTTGAGGCTTGGCGGCCAGTGTCCGCAGCACTCGCGATCGGTCGTCCAAGTGCAGCGCCTGGATATTTTCCTTGAACGATTTCGGGTAATTCCAATACTGCTCGGCGTTCGACAGGTACAGGGCCCGGATCGGGATGCCCTGGGCAGCCGCGGCCTCCCCGATACCGACCAGTGCCCGCTCGCCCAGCAGGTCGCCGACCATCGGCCGGATCCGGCCGGAACGCCAGAGGTTTCGCACGAAGTCGTAGGTCGCTTGGTCGGTCAGGTACGTCGGCACCCCGGCCTTTTTGCAAACCCTGCGGACCGATGCCAAACGCCGAGCCTGCTGCAAGCGCGCAGCCCGGAAGACGCGCCCAACCATTTTGCGATCATCTGGGGCGGTAAAACGATCAACCAGCAGCGCCAGCGACGCATCCCGTGCGCGAGGAGACCACATCGCCCGGTACGCATCGGGCGTTTCGGCCACATCGAAGAACACCCCCGATATCACGTGAACCCAGTAGACCCACTCGTCGTAATCGGTCAGCCAGGCGAATTCCGACCTGGCCCAACCTATGAATAGGTAGGCTTGGTCGGTCCCGACCCCGATAAAACCACCGCCCGCGTTCGCGACATGGTCGTAAAAAAGGTGCAGATTCGCTTCGTCGCCGGCCAGGAAATGTTTGTCACGGTGCTCTTCTTTGATCGCATCCAGGGCGATCGCCGGCGGGTCTTCTGGGGTGGCCCACAGGCGGGCGCGCACATTCCCGGGCAGGCAACCGCTGCATCCGGCGGGATCGGGCGACGGGAATCCGCGCATCGCAATACAGGGGCACGTTGCATCGCTGGGGGCGGCGTCGCTGGGACCTGCCAGGGCGTCGGGATCTGCGGCCGAAACGAAAAATGCCGTCACCGCCAACAGGCACAGGAACCGCGTCAACTTGGCCAGAAATTCCACCGCGACACCCCTTCGGCCAGAAAGGCGGAGCGATGGTAGCGAGTTGCTCGGTGCTTCGCAAATGCCCAAATTTTTCGCTGGTGCCAGACCTGGAGGGGGCCGTTCAAGAAGTCGGAAACGAGGTCAGTCGACTGGGGTTTCGGCGGGCGACTTCGGCCAGACAACTTCGTACATCCGGTAGGCCGCCGGAGCCATCCCCAGCGCTTCGTAGACACTCTGGGCAACGCGGTTTTCGTGGGCCACGTACAGGCGCAGCCCACAAACGTCGCCCCGTGCGCGGGCGCGGGCCTCGACCTCGCGATGCAGGCGATGGTAGACGCCGCGGCCGCGTGCATCCAAGCGCACGTAAACGCTCTGGATCCACCAGAACCAGCCGTTGCGCCAGTCGCTCCACTCGGTCGTGACCATGATCTGGCCGACCGGCGTACCGTCCGGGTCACGCGCCACCAAGTACACGCCCCGACTGGGGTCAAGTAGCATCGCCTGTACGCCCGCACGGATCGTCGGCTCGTCCAGTTCCCGCCCCTCGGTCTCGCGGGCCATGGCCCGATTGAAGGCTACCAGTACGTCCAGATCGCCAAGCCGCGCGTCGTCCAGTCGAACGTCGCCGTCGAGGGCGGTTTCCCCACCCCGCGTCATCGTTTGGTCGTCCATCGAACCTCCACATGTTCAGGTCCCTTGACCGCCCCCAAGCGGCGTCCGCGCCAGCAGCAGGCTGCTCCCGACGACGGTCAGGCTGCTCAGAGCCATCGCCGCGGCCGCCAGCACTGGGTGCAGGTTACGGATCGCCTCGGGAAGCCATGTCACCCCGTGCAACGCCCCCGCCGCAACGGGAATCAGGGCCACATTGTAGAAGAACGCCCAAAATAAATTGCGACGAATCGTCCGCATCGTCGCGCGAGACAAAGCAACGGCGCGCGCCACGCCGGCCGGATCGCCACCGACCAGTGTGACGTCGGACGCCTCGATCGCGACATCAGTGCCGGTGCCGATCGCGATACCTACGTCGGCCGCCGCCAGTGCCGGGGCGTCGTTGATGCCGTCTCCGACCATGCCGACGACACCACCCGCGGCGCGCACCTCGGCCACCACAGCCGCCTTGTGCTCGGGAAGCACGCCGGCGAACACCCGCTGGATGCCGACCCGCGATGCAACCGCCCGCGCCGCTGCCTCGTTGTCGCCGCTGACCATCACGACATCGATACCCATGTCGCGCAGGGCCCGAACCGCATCGGCTGCGCCCGGCTTTTCGACGTCTTGCACGGCCAGCAAGCCCTGGACCCGACCATCCACGGCCACCGCCATCACCGTCCGGCCACCGGCCGCCAGCGCCGCGGCGCGTTGGGCCAGGGGGTCCAGGGCGAAACCTTCGATCGCCCAGTCTGGCCGCCCAACGGCCACGTCCCGCCCGTTGATTAGGGCGCGCACGCCCGCGCCTGGCGAGGCGACGACTTTATCAGGCTCTCGCACCGCCACACCGCGTTCCCGCGCACCGTCCACGATCGCTCGCGCGACTGGGTGCTCGGACCCCCGTTCGGCGGCAGCGGCCCATCCCAGCAGTTCGTCCTCGCTCACTCCGTCGGCCGGCTGAATGTCCGTCAACACCGGTCGCCCCTGCGTGATCGTCCCGGTCTTGTCCAGAAGCACAGTGGTCAATTTATGCGATCGCTCCAAGGCGGCCGCGTTGCGAAACAGGATGCCCATGCCCGCGCCGCGACCACTGCCGACCAGGATCGCTGTCGGCGTGGCCAGGCCCAGCGCGCAAGGACAAGCGATAACCAACACCGCGACCATGCGCACCATCGCCGGCACGAAGTCACCTCCGACGATCCACCAGGCCGCCAGGGTCCCGACGGCGATGACCAGGATCGCCGGAACGAACACCGCGGCCACCTGGTCCGCCAGACGCTGCACCGGGGCCTTGCTGGCCTGGGCCTCGCGCACCAAGCGAACCACCTGGGCCAGCGCCGTCCGGGCGCCAACCCCGGTGATGCGGACCTTTAGGAGCCCGTTGTGATTGACCGTGGCGCCGAATACGCGGTGGCTTGGCGACTTGTCCACAGGCATGGACTCGCCGGTCAACATGCTTTCGTCTACCGCGGATTCGCCGGCGACGACCTCGCCGTCAGCCGGGATCCGTTCGCCCGGCAGGACCGACACCATATCGCCGGGCTGCAATAGGGACGTAGGCACGTCGGTTTCGACCCCATCGTCACCGATCAGGTGAGCCGACGCCGGTGACAGGTCCATCAGCCGACGGATGGCCTGCGACGCGCGCCCGCGGGCACCCGTTTCCAGCAACTTGCCCAGCCGGACCAACGTTACAATCAGGGCCGACGTTTCGAAGTAGACGTGGCCTCCCAGGGACGGCACCAGCAGCACGGCCAGCGAGTACCCGAACGCCACCGACGAGCCCAGGGCCACCAGCACGTCCATGTTGGCCGCGCCGTTTCGCAGGCTCTTGATGCCCCCGGTGTAGAAACCCCAGCCCGTGTAAAACTGGACAGGCGTCGCCAGGGCAAGCATCGCCCAGCCCACCCAGGCAGCGTATGCCCAGGCGCCCAGCAGACCGAAGTCCCGGCCCATCGCCAGCACCAACAGCGGCAGGCTGAGTGCCGCCCCGACCGCGAATTCCCGCCGCACACGCGCCGCCTCGCTTGCACGGGCCTGCTGTTCCGCGTCATCGCCAGGTGGCACCGCGCGGTAACCGGCGTCGGCAATCGCCCGCAGCATTGCGTCTACCGACGCGACGGCAGGGTCGAATCGTACCGTGGCGCTGTCGGCGGCCAGGTTCACGGAGGCATCGAGCACGCCCGGTACGCGGCGGGTCAACGCGCGTTCGACGGCCCGCGAGCAGTTCGCACACGTCATCCCGATGATGGCCAACTCGACTCGCTCGGCCTCGTGGGTACCCGGATCGCCACCGACTCGGTCGGTCGCTACCGGGTCCAGGTTGCCGCGCTTGGAAACGTTCGTCGTCTTGCCTTCGTCCTTCGGTGTCTTATCCATTGCCACGACGTCACTCCGCAGGCGGGCAGCCGATGTCTACCAGGGTTTCGACCACCTGTTCCCAGGTCGCAGGTGACTCCCAGGTCACGGTCACCTTCCCGGCAGCGAGGTCGGCCAGCACGGAAGAAACGCCCGGAATCAGCGCGACCTCGCGGCGAATCGAATGCACGCAGTGACTACACGAAATGTTTTGTACCTCGATACTTCGTTCCACGGTGCCCTCCCAATCAGGACCCTTTCAATCTGGCTATCGATGCCCGTGGAGGCAAGGGGTTGATCGGCAGCATGAATCCGCCTACGAATCCCAGACGCGCAACTCACATTGACCGCACCCACCGGCGGCGCTACCTTGGCAACGTCTGACCGAGGTTTCATCATGACCTGGAAGCGATTGACATTCGCGTTGCTGGGGTTGCTGATTGCATGCGGGGGCGACGCGTCGGCGCCGGACGTGTCGGAGGATGCGGGACGTGACGTGCCCGTGGTCCAGGACATCGGCCCAGGCGACTCGGGCGTGGCGGACGACGGCGCGGACGACCCGGGCACCAGCGATGACTCTGACATCAGCGACGCGGCGGACGTCGGCATGGACGACCCCGGCACCAGCGATGACCCCGGTGGCGAGGTCCCGGCAACTTGCATCGAACCAGCCGACCCGCTGGACCTGGGTGGTATCGATCCCGCGTACGTGACGGTCTCGCCAGCCGACCCGTTCCTGGTCAAAAACGCGTACCTGCTGGTGCTATTCGACGCCGTACCCGCGTACCTGGACGTGGTCCGTTCCGGGGATCTGGGCGACCTGGGGGCCGAGCGTGTGACCCGCTTCCTGGACGCAATCGACACGTGCGCGGACCGGGATTGCATCCTGGCGGCGGTCGCATGGACGCCTGAAGAAATAGTTTCGGCCGGCGACTTGCTGGCCCAGGCGCTGGTGGTAAGCGACGGCGGCCCGGGGATCGTCTTGGACCACCTGCGTCCGTCAGGGCGTTTCCACCTGCATCGCGACCTGGCCGACGCCGACCTGCTGAAGGCGGCATTCAACGACACGATGACCGCCCTGGGCAACACCATGCGACGCTTCGCTAATGATGCGGGGCCTGACGCAACGGACGCGGCAATTGCGACGGTCCAGGCCCAGGTCGCGGCGGTCGACCCGTCCTTCCGAACACCCCACATG
>CAZHDQ010000060.1:0-10069 GCA_964531595.1 uncultured Anaeromyxobacteraceae bacterium | reverse complement strand
TGCGTTCGGCGGGTTCACCAGGTGGTGCTGTAACCAGGATCACCACGACGTCCGTCAACGGATCACCTTCCGGCCGCCCAGGATGCCTTCCTGGATGTCGATCAATGGTTTTGGCTTACTTGGGGCCGACCTGCGTCTGGCCTTGGGGGCGACCGGCTCGGGGGCCGGCGGTTCGTACTTCTGCACGGCTATCCGGGCGACCAACACCTCGGGTGCCGGGACACGGCCGGCATCCGCGATCGCGGTCGGGCCGTACGGTAGCGGCGTCGCCACCACGGAACCCGGGCGCGCGGTGTCGAGTGGCCGCTCCAGATCCATCGTCGGCAGAGATGCCTGGGGCATCAGCAGATAGCCGGCCACGCCACCACCCGCCAGCAGGATCACGACCAAACCAATGAACAAGCCTAGGCCGCGCTTCTTTTCGGGCACCGGAAGCGCCGCACCGACGACCGTCGCAACCGGCCGCGCTTTGGCCTCGGCCTCAATGGCCTTGCGAGCCTTGCGATCCTCGTAGGCCTGCTCGGCCTCCTCGCGCCGCCGCCGCTCCTCATCGACACGTGTGCGCAATTCGGCGGCCTTCTGGCGTTCTTCCTCTTCGCGACGAAGCCGCTCATCGTCGTCCCGGGCCTTGATATCGTCCATCAGGCGGGCGGACTCGTCTTCGATCTGGGCACGGTTCCGTTCCAAGATGTCCAGCAACACGTTTCGCGCCCGCGGGACATCCGGCGGCAATTCTTCCGGAGAAACATCGGGCGGGTTCATGTCTGGGTCGACCTTGTCGCTGGCCATCTCGTCACTCCGAAGTTCGTACCCGCAAACGAACGGGCGCAGATACGTTACTCATTGACCGTTGTCTCGTCAACCGCGGACGCATGCGCGAACGCGGGATTCCGTCATTCAATCTGCAAGCATTTCCGGTGTCAAGATCCAGCGTATTGGGCGGGATTCACACGACGCGCACCCCGTCACGCGGCAGTTCGGTCAGGAATATCGAAGGACGCCCGGCCTCGATCAGACCCCAACGCATCCGCGTCGACGCATAGGACAGGTACAGGAAGTCCCGTGCCCGCGTCATCGCGACGTACATCAACCGACGCTCCTCTTCGAGCGCGGCACGATCTCGCACCGGGTCAATCGCCGCATGGCGACTGCGGCGATTCCCCAGCGGAAACAGGCCTTCCTCAAGTCCGCATACAAAGACGCACTCGAATTCCAGTCCCTTGGCCGCGTGGACCGTCATCAAGTTCACCGCGTCGCCTTCGCCACCATCGTCCAGCGGTTGTACCAGCGCGACCCGGTCCAGCCATGGACGCAGGTCGTCTTGGCCGCTGGCCTCTTGGAACTGGCGGACCGAGGCCAGCAATTCCTGGACGTTTTCGACGCGCGACTGGCCTTCGGGCGTTTCGTCCCGATTCAAAAATTCCAGCAGCCCGGTCCGTTCGATCGTCCTGCGCACCATCGCCTCGGCCGGTAATTCCCGCGCCAACAGCGCCAGTTCCGTCAGCAATTCGATGAACGCCCGCACACGCTTGCCCGTTGCCCCACCTGCCTGATCGCCCACTCGGGCCAACGCCATCAACAGCGAGTCCTCCGGGCCTTCGACCAGCTTGCGCGCCTTTTCGATGGTGGCCGCACCAATCCCCCGCGGTGGGACGTTGAAGATCCGCTCCAGGGCCAGGGAATCAGCAGGGTTCACCAGCAGCCTCAGGTAGGCCAAAACGTCCTTTACCTCTTTGCGCTGGTAGAACTTCATGCCACCGACCACACGATAGGGGATTCGTCGGGCCCGCAATGCGTCTTCAAACGCGCGTGACTGGGCGTTGGTCCGGTAAAAGATTGCCATCCGGGACAGCGCCACACCGTTATCCTGGTGCGAAAGGATTTCGCGGACCACCCAGGCCGACTCGTGCTGTTCGTTCAGTGCCGCATGCACGCGGACCGGTTCGCCCGGACCACGCTCTGCGGACAGCGCCTTGTCGTGTCGATTCCGGTTGAACGTGATCACACGCGACGCGGCATACATGATCGGGTCCCGCGATCGGTAGTTGGCCCCCAGCGTGACCACCGTAGCGTCCGGATAGTCGCCAGTGAAATCGAGGATGTTTTCGACCCGTGCGCCCCGCCACGAATAGATCGACTGGTCGTCGTCGCCGACCACGCACAGGTTCCGATGGCCCTGAGCAATCCGCTGTAGCAACTGGTACTGGACCACGTTCGTGTCCTGAAATTCGTCCACAAGCACGTGGTCGAATCGATCCTGCACCTGGGCACAAACGTTTTCGTGGTCTTCCAGCAACTTCAGCGTCAGTACCAGCAAGTCGCCGAAGTCCATTGCGCCATTGGCTTTTAATTCCTGCTGGTACGCACTAAACACGTCGGCGCTGACACGTTCACGCGGCGACCGCGGTTCCGGCGGCTCCAGCAGGCCCTCGTTCTTCAGCGAATCAATGTACGAGGCGAACGTTCGGATGCCCTCCCTGGGAAGATCCATCCGCTTCATCACGCCGCGCAACAGGCTTTCGGTGTCGTCGTCGTCGTAGATCACGAAGTCGCGGGGATACCCCAGCAATTCAGAGTGTTGCCGCAGCAAACGCAAGCAAATCGAATGAAACGTGCCCATCCACCTCGGCGCATCCTCGCCGCCCAGAAGTTGTGAAACGCGCTCGCGCATTTCGGCGGCCGCCTTGTTCGTAAAGGTTACGGCCAGGATTCGGGACGGATGCACCGCGCGCACCCGGACCAGCCAGGCGATCCGCCGCGTGATCGCCCTCGTCTTCCCGCTGCCGGCGCCCGCCAGGATCAACAGCGGACCTCGCTCGTGCGTCACCGCCTGGTACTGGGCCGGGTTCAAATCGAACAGAATTGGGTCATCGTGGGATTCGCAACTGGGTTCCAACAGTCTTTTCCTTCGCGCAACACGCCTTGCAGCGGGCGATTCGAGGTTTAATCAATCCAGTTCCAGCTTCTTGAAGCGCTCGTAAACCTCGCGGGACTCGACCGCGGGGCCTGGCCCAGTAGGGGCAGCAACGGGACGGTCGACCGCACGTTGCGGCGCAGCAACTGGCAACGCAGAAGGGTCAGCCGCGCGATGGCGTACCGACCTGCTCGCCGGCACAACGGTTTGATCCGGTTCCTTTCCCTCGTTTTGCCCAGGGCCCGAATGCTGCGCGTCCCCAGCGACAAGGAGCGCCGCGGCCAAGCCCGGGACTGCACCGAATTTCCCAAGGAACGCCGCAACCGCGTCGCCGTGTTCCCTGGCGGGCACCCGCGCCCTGGCGTATGCCTCTCGCACGCCGCCTTCCAGGTGGGCCCGGGCACACGATCCCCCGACGATGACAGCACCCGTGAAGTCTGCACCGTCCAGATTCCCGTCATCCAGTCGGACGCGGACCAGCAGCGCCCCGCAAAAAGACACGTGAGACAGGTCCGCCCCCGACAGATCGACATCCGTCAACACAGCTCCTGCGAAGGAAGCGTGATTCAGTACCGCATTGCCCAGCCGGGAATTCCCGAAGCGCGCCCTAACCATCACGCATTCTTCGAAATGCGCGCCGTAGAGGTCCGCCTCCACGAAGTCCACTCCGGAAAGCATGGCCCGATCGAACCGCGCATTGTTGCACGGCGATTCCTGGAATCGGACCCCGGTCATCACCGCACCAGCGAATGACGCCTCGATACAGTCGCACCCGCGAAAAGACACGTCGTCGAACCGGGCGCCTACCAGCCTTGCACCGCGAAGCAGTACGCCCGTCAGCCGGCAGTCTTCGAAACGGGTCTTATCGCCTCGGATCCCCGCCATGCCGACATCTTCCAGTTCCACACCGTCGAACCGGACGCTGGAAAGGTCCAGCGGCGCAAGGTCCTGACGCACGATGGCACAGGCCTCGATCCGGCCGTGAGCAACCAGACGTTCCACCTCACACAGCGGGTCCAGGCTGGGCTTGTCGCTCTTTGCAGCCACATCCAACTCACTTCAGCGGGAAACGGACCTCGTTGGGCGTCACGACCGATTCGACATCGCCTACCGCGTCCACCAGTGCATCGAACGTCGCCGGAGGATCGAAGGACAGCACCAGCACCCGCTGGCCCGTCCGGATCGGCTCGCCCGGGTCCTGCAGCGGCACCAAGCCCCGCAACACCAGGAACGATCGGGTCTTCGGCCCCTTGACCACCGACCACGACAACTGAAAAAACGTACGGGAGTTCACGGACGGCTCGACAAATTCGCCCACCCGGTCCCAGTCGAACGTGTCGAACACAATGCGATCGCCCGCCAGCACGAAAAGTCGGCTTATCCGCTCAAGCCCACTGCCGGTGCCTTCCGCCTCGGGGAGCACCTGGGAAACGAGGACCGCGACAAGACCGGTTCCAACCCCTTGGATATCCGTGTGGGACACGGTATCGAAGCCGCGCTTCTTGAGCTCGACCGGGTTGAAGACCGGTCGGTCCTCCAGTGTCGCCTTGGCCTTTCCATGGGCTTCAGGCGCCGGGGCCTGGGCCGAAGCCGTTGGCGCCATCAGCCAGAACACCAAGACCATCATCAACATCCGGGTACCCATCGCCATCGGTTTCCTCCGACAATACGGCGTGATGATACGACCCGAAGGCGGTCACAGTCCAGCCTTCCTTCGCCTCCGCCAATCCTGCTCAGCATCCGACCCGCCGTGCTATCATCCCTGCCATGAGCCGAGACACCCCAGCCCAGCGTGTTCTGTCGTTGATGGCCGTCCTTTTGGACACCCACGTCCCACTGACACTCGAACAAATCCAAGAACGCATGGGCGACGCATACGGCCCGCCCGCCACTGCTGACGACGCCGACATGGAGCGACGCCGCGCTTTTGAGGCCGGTCGTCGCAAATTCCTGCGCGACAAGGACGCACTGGCCGACATGGGAGTCGTCGTCCGATACACCCAGGACGACGGCTTCGATTCCGCGGGTTACTGGTTGCAACCCGACGACGTCCGGATGCCCGAGGTGCGCCTGGCCCCAAACGAAGTCCGGGTGCTGCGGGACGCCGCGCGACTGATAGCGGGTGTTGACGGCTTCCCACTGGCGCACGACCTGGGTCTGGCCCTCGCAAAGCTCGATGCAGCGATGGCCGGTGTTGACCTGGTCGGACCCGGCGATGACGACTTGGCGATGTCGATCCACTACCAGCACCGCAGGGTCGTTGGCGGTGAGGACGGGGACCGGATGCTGGCCGTCTTGGCCGACGCCGTTGTCGCCCGCCGCCGTCTGCGCGTCGGCTACCGGGCCGCTGGTGCCGAACGGACAGACCGAGATATCGACCCCTACGCCCTGTTCCTGCGCCGAGGGGTCTGGTACCTGGTTGGATGGTGCCACCTGCGAAACGAGATCCGCATCTTTGACGTCCACCGGATGGTCACTGCTGCCCCCGTGGGCCGCCCTGGAACGTTCACGTCGCCCCCGGACTTCGACCTGTCCCTGTGGCGGGACCGCGAACCCTGGGAGCTGGCCATGCACCCCCCGATCACGGCTCGGCTACGGCTGGACCGATCGGTCGCCGGCATGACCACTTCCCGCTTCCCGCGCGCAAAAGTCGCCGAACGAAACGACGACGGGGCCGTCCTGCTCGAATGCGCTGTGACGAACCAAAACGCGCTGATAGGGTTCGTGATGTCCCTTTGGGGACGCGCACGCATCCTGGGTCCGGCCGACCTGGTTACGGCCTTCCAGGAACGCGTTCGCGCGCTCGCCGATGCCCACGGCGAGGAGGATGCCCCATGAAACCGAACACGGCCACGCTGGGCCTGTCAGAACTGCAACTCGTTCTCGCCACGCTCCACGCCCATGACGGACGTATGCGCCTGGACGACCTCGCAGTGCGGTGCCGCATGTCGCGGGACCAGTTGATCCAGGCAGTCGCCCGCCTCCAACTGGTTCACGGCAGCGATGAAACGTACGGCTACGTCGACATCGACATTGACGAGGACGGTTGGGTCGACCTGGGCCCGAACCTGGATCAAGGCCTGGGGCGCCGCCCCCTACCGCTGACACCTGGCGAGGTAGCCGCACTGTCCGCCGCGGTACGCGCCCTGGCGGAGGGGCCGGCCGTCGCGATGGCACAGGAAGCACGCGGCATCCTGGACAAAATCGTGGCGCTGGCTGGCGCCCCCGTTCGCGAGGCTCTGGGCCGGATCGACGCCCGGATCGCCGTCGACACCGAACTCGGCGTCTCGGACCCAGTGTGGTCGGTGGTCCTGAAGGCGCTCCAGGCTCATCAGGAACTGGAAATTGAATACTTGACTGCCTCGCGAGACGAACTGACCCACCGTACGGTGCGCCCCTGGGCCATCGTGGGACGCGAAGGCTACTGGTATTTGCACGCATTCTGCCTGGCGCGCGGCGACGGCCGGATGTTTCGACTCGACCGTATCGTTTCCGTGCACAACACCGGTGAAGCGTTCGACCCGCCTGCACCGGAGGCTACTCTGCCGTCTGTTTCCGACGAGCATGTCACGGAACGCCAGCGCCCCGACATCCAGATCCGCTTCGCCGCAACAGTCGCGGATTGGGTGCGTGAACGGCACCCCGATCGTGTCACGCATGTCGAGCCGGGCGGGACAATCGTGGTTTCGATACCTTGGCAATCCCGGACCTTCCTGGCCGGATGGGTGCTGTCCTTCGCGGGTCAGGCCGTTGTGATCGCACCGCCTGACATGCGCCGCTTGGTCCGGGATCGCCTGCACGCAGCCTTTCCCGAAGCCGTCGATTGCGCTCCGGCCGAGCGCTCGGCGCATTGACACCCCTGCCCTCCTTGGCTAGATTATGCGCGCCCGCCTTTTGCGCGAGGAAACCGGATGAAGCCAAGCTGCCTGCCTGTCCTGATGTTCGCGGTGCTGCCCCTGGCGGCGACTCCAGCCTGGGCCGACGAATCGCCCCAGCAGGATGACGTTGCACCCGCCCTCACTGAACCCGCCGCCGCCGTTTCCCCGGAAGGCGACGACGAGTTACCCAGCCTGGATGACCTGCTGGCCAGAAAGGCCGAGGACACCGCGGTCATGTGGGCCGGGCCGGCCCCTGAGGCGAAGCGTGGATTCCCGTGGTTCGAACACCACGGCTACTTCCGCCTGCGACTTGACGGTTTCTATCGCGCCCACCTGGGCACCGACGTCCAGGCAAACGGCCGCACGACCAGCTCGTCAGCCTTCGCAGCACCGCTGTCGAACAACATGGTCAACACATCGCGCGGCGAGGACTGGATTGCCGGGGCGAACATGCGGTTCCGTTACGCCCCAACGATCCACGTGTCCCCGTCGCTTTCGGTCACGGCCGAATTCGACGTCCTGGACAACCTCGTACTGGGTAGCACGCCCGATTTCGACCCCGACCGTCCCGACGCCTCGATCGCCGCCATGTCCCGCAGCCAGCAGCCCACCACGGGCAGGACCTTCAGCGGCAAGGACGCCGTCAGTGTCAAGCAGGCGTATGCGACATGGGCGCCGTTTCACCCTGCGGATACCAAGGGTTTCCTGCTCGAATTCTCGGGCGGCCGGATGGCGCGCCACTGGGGATTGGGTATCCTCGAAAACGACGGCCAGGATCTGGATTCCGATTTCGGCACCTACGTCGACCGTGTCGACTTGCTGACCCGTTTGTGGGGCATTTACGTTGAATTGGGCTACGGCTGGGTGGCCACGGGTCCCAGTTCTGCGACAACCGTGCAGCCTTTCGGCGAGCCCTACGACCTGACCAACCAAGACGACGTCACGGACATCACGTTGGCGGTTTTCCAGGCACCACGGACCGAAGCCGAGCGCCGCGAACGCTTCAACCGCCTGGTGGTCCGAAACAAGCCCGCCCTGGACTGGGGCGTTTATTTGACCTACCGCAGCCAGAAAATGGACATCGTCGACGCACCCGACGGTTCTTGGTATCCGAACCAACCCGGCAAGTACGACACCCTGGCTTTGGAACGCCGGGACGCGTGGATGCTGACCCCCGACTTGTGGCTTAAGTTCGAATGGAAGCCGTCCTCGGCCGAGCACGTCCGGATCGAACTGGAGGCCGTCGGTGTATTTGGGCGCGTTGACCGCGTGCCACGTTACGCCTGGAGCAGCGGCGACGCCGCCTGGCAGCGCAACGGCGAGGCCCCCTTGGACATTATGGCTTTCGGCCTTGCCATCGAAGGCGAATACACGCGCGGGGCGATTTCGACCGGTCTGCACGCCGGCCTCGCCAGCGGGACCGACACGCCTTACTTCGGCTACCGCGATCAGTCGAACTTCCTGTTCGACCAGCGCGTTACGAATCTGAAGACCTTCTATTTCAACCCCGACTACAAGGTCGACCAACTTCTGTTCCGATACGCCATAGGAACAGTCACCGACGCCATGTACATCAAACCATTCGTCCAGTACGACCTGTTCGAGGGCGACCGCGACGCTCTGGCCGGCCGCCTGGAACTAATGTACGCCCGAGCGCTCCAGTCCAAGGCCACGCCCGGTAACAACCCGAACTTGGGCTTCGAGATCGACGTGAAGTTGTTTTACGAGGAAAAGGGCGTCTTCTTTGCCGGCTTTGACTGGGGCATCCTTTTCCCCTTGAAGGGGATGAACGTTACCGCCGACTACGGCTGTGCCCCGGACGCGAACGGCGCTCCGACACAGTGCCACGCGGCCCGCTCTTCCCGCTGGGCCATGTCCGTCAAGGGCCGCTTCGGGGTGATGTTCTAGATTGCGGACAAGTACGCATTGTTTTCCCGGTCGGATACTTGTTTCTTAGCCCCCCTCGGGACAACACTTAGCACAAGCTGTTTCTCCTATATTTTCAAGGAGTTCCAAGCGCGGCGCTAATAACACAAATGGCACAAGGTTTGCAATATCGATGTAATGGGATCGATGAGGACCGGATAATGAGGCACGCCAGGAAGGCGGCCGGCTTCACGCTGGTCGAACTGATGATGACAGTCGCGCTGATCGGCGTGCTGGCCCTTTTGGCGGCACCGCCAGTGATGAAAGCCGTCCAGGACCGCGATCTCACCAACGCCACCCAGGGTGTCCTGAACATGGTCGAATACGCCCGAGTTCAGGCCGCCTCACGCAACCGCGCCTACCGCATGCGCCCCACCGTCACTGGTGGCATCAATGGAACCGGGTCGTTTGAATTGATCGAGGGCCTGACCTCGTCCTGTCGAGGCTTCCTGGCTCCTGGTTCGGACGGCACGCTCCCACTGACCGTGAGGACCCTGGATCTAGGTCGAGAATTCGCTGGTGTCCGGGTCAACTCGGTTTTGCCAGACGACCTGGAAAGCGCTCCACTTTGCTTTAAGCCGGACGGGCGCGTGTTCCAGGTGCGCAACGACTCGACGCCGGTCATCATCCCAAGCACCACGAACCTGGCGGGCGGCGACGCGCGGATCAGCCTGCAGCGTTTCAACATAAAAGGCCGATCCGAAGGGCCGATCAGGGTGATCCGCATCCCGTTCAACGGCCTGGCTCGCATGGGGGTCCAATGACTAAGCGGTTGCGACATTCCCGGGGTTTCACCCTGGTCGAGTTGATGGCCGTTATGGCCGTGTCGCTGATCGGTTTCCTTGCGATTCTGTACCTCCAGCAGGGCATCATCCGGGGTTCCGCCAACTCGTGGAGCATGGTCCAGGCCACCCACATGGCGAAGCATCTGCTCGAAACCATCCGACTGGAAGGAACCCAGTGGTACAACGATTCGGGAGTCGGCAGCGGCGGTTCGCAGCAGGCCCGTTTCCTGTACCTGCCGAACGCCGGCGCCCCAGTGACTGGTGGCACATCCGGATGGCTCAATTTCGATTTCTACCCTGTTGGGACACCGTTCACGATGGTCGACCAGATTGGCAGGCAGGCGGTTTACGACGCGGGCGCTCTACAAGAGGTCCGACCGGACCGCAATCCACGGTTTTGCGCCCGATACCGGCTGACCTGGGTCATTCCAAACCAGTTGATCCGCGCGGAAGTCCGCGTGCTCTGGCCCCGGGACGACGCCCAGGCGGGGCGCTACGATCAATGCGAAATGGCGATGGACACGCGTCCCGCAGACGCGTTCGCAATAACGATTCCCGCGATGGTG
>CAZHDQ010000059.1:0-10129 GCA_964531595.1 uncultured Anaeromyxobacteraceae bacterium | reverse complement strand
AACGATACCGTCGCGACGCTACCCGAGGGGGCGTGGGTGCTGACGCGAGGTGCTTTCGAGGCGCCCCGTGCGCCCGAGGTCCATACGATTACATTCGAGGCAGGCGTGCCAGTGGCGGTGGACGCCGAACGCTTGGCTCCGGTCGCACTGATCGAGCGTCTGGACGGGCTCGCCGGACCGTTTGGCGTGGGGCGCGGCATCCACCTGGGCGACACCATCTTTGGACTGAAGGGGCGGGTGGCGTTCGAGGCGCCGGCGGCGTCGGTTCTGGTGACGACTCATCGGGAATTGGAAAAACTGGTCCTTACGGCTCGGCAGCAACGGGTCAAGGACGCGGTGGCGGTAGTGTACGGCGACTTGGTGCATGAAGCCCAGGCGTTGGAACCGGCGTGTCGCGATATCGAGGCCCTGTTTGTCCACAGCCAGCAACGCGTGACCGGTGATGTAGCGTTCTGCCTGCGCCCCGGATCGTTGTTTGTTCAAGGCGTCTCGTCGCCGCATTCCCTGCGGTCGGCGTCGAGCGGCGTCTACGGTGAAGCCGCGGGAGAATGGTCTGCGGCCGATGCGCGTGGATTCGCGCGGATGCTGGCGATTCCCGCGATGCTGGCGGCGCGTGCCGCCGGAGGAGACCCTGCGTGAAGACCGTATTCCTGGACAAGATCGGGTCTGTGACCTTGAACTGCCAACTGTCTCGCGAGGTCCGGTTGGTCGGGGAAGTACCGGCCGTGGAAGGCGGGGTCGTGGCTGTGCGGATCTTGAATTCCAAGAGTACCTAC
This sequence comes from uncultured Anaeromyxobacteraceae bacterium, assembly GCA_964531595.1. Lineage (GTDB taxonomy): Bacteria > Myxococcota_A > UBA9042 > DTJE01 > DTJE01 > DUVQ01. Next base: position 9,353 of record CAZHDQ010000059.1, on the reverse strand, counting down.
AACCAGTTGGAATTACCTTCCGGGCGATTCTCGAAGGTGAAACCGGGAGACGTGGCCGCAGTTGCGTTGGGCCATCGGAAGGCCCTGTTCGGGTATTCAGGGTACATGCCTGAATCTGTTGCCGTGGGCGACCGCCTGAACCTCCTGAACCTGGGCGGCGTGCTGGGCAAGGTCAACAGCGTCAACCCAGCCTTCGGCGAACCGTTCCAGTGCGAGGTGCTGGGGCAGATCCTGGCCTTTCCATTCCTGGGCCGGCGCGTCGGGGTTCCGGCGCACATCAGCCAGGGGGCGATCCCTCTTTCGGATCGATTGCAGACCCGAGGGGTGCCGGTGATAGCCATCGTGGGCAGTTCGATGAACGCCGGCAAAACCGCGGCGGCTTGCTCGCTGGTCCAGGCGCTTTCTCACAAGGGTTACGCAGTTGCGGCTGGAAAGGCGACGGGCGTGTCGTTGCGCCGCGACATCCTTTCGATGGAGGACGCGGGCGCCAAAAAGACGCTGATCTTCACGGATCTGGGGGTCGTTACTTCGACGGCGGATAACGCACCGCGGGTTGCTCGGACGCTGCTGACGGAACTGGCGGCTTCGGGGCCGGACGTGATCGTGTTGGAACTTGGGGACGGCCTGCTGGGGCTTTACGGGGTCGACGCGATTTTGGACGACGTGGAACTGCGTTCGTCGTTTGGTTCGGTGGTGCTGGCGGCAGCGGATCCAGTGGCCGCCTGGGGCGGCATCCGGTTGCTCAAGGAACGCCACGGACTGGACACGACCGTGGTCACCGGACCTGCGACGGACAACGATGCGGGAATCGGCTTGGTGCAGCGACAGACCGGCGTACCTGCGCGAAACGCTCGGGCGGATCCGACGGGTCTGGCGGATCGCGTGCTGGAGGTTCTGGAGATCCCGGTGGGGTGCCCGCACCAAGCGGAGGACGACCTTGTCGACTGACGAAAACAGGATGGCTGGCGAGGTGCCGGCGACTATCCCGGTCGTCGTCCTTGGGGGCTCGGGCTACGCGTCTGGCGAGGCATTGCGTTTGCTGGCTGGACATCCGGTATTCAGGATTGCCGCGGTCGTGTCGACCAGTCGCGCCGGGCGGCCCGTGGTCGAGGCCTTCCCGCACCTGCGAGGCGCGCTGCCGGCCGGAATGGGCTTTATCGACGAACCGTCGCTGGCCGAGTTGTGGCGACCGGGCGTCCGGGTTGGCATTCTGGCCGCCACGCCTCATGGGGCGACCGCATCGTTGCTGGACCGGGTACTCACGCAGGCCGAAGATGCGGGGGCAATAGTCCGCGCGGTGGACCTGTCGGCTGATTTCAGGTTCGCCGACATCGCGCGATACGAAGCGATCTATGGGCAACCCCACGGGGCGCCTTCGCGGTCCGCGCAGTTCACGTGCGCGGTGCCCGAACATCTGCCAGGACCTCCGGCGCTGCACGCCACCCAGCCAGGGTGTTACACGACGGCGGTAACGATGGCGGCCTGGCCGTTTTTTCGAGCGGGGCTGGTCGATGACGACGTTTTCGCGTCGGCTATCACCGGCAGTTCGGGCAGCGGTCGGACACCTTCCGAGGGGACGCATCATCCCCAACGGAACGGCGATTTGCGGGCTTACGGTTGGCTGGGACACCGCCACGAGCCCGAGATGGCCATGCTGCTGGGTGCCGCCCGCGATGGCGTCGAGCCCGACGTCGCGTTCGTGCCGCATTCGGGACCGTTTGTTCGGGGGATCCATGCGACCGTTCGGCTGACGTTGAAGCAGCCAGCGACGGCGGCTGAAATGGCGGATGTCGTCGCGCAGGCCTATCGGGACGCGCCGTTCGTGCATGTGAGTACGATCCCGCCTCGGCTGGCCGAGGTGGTGGGCACGAACAGGTGCGGGCTGGGCGTTGCTGCCCGCGGGCGTACCCTGGTTGTGGCATCGGTGATCGACAATCTGATCAAGGGGGCGGCTGGCGGCGGCATCCAGTGGATGAATCGCCAGTTCGGGCTGCCGGATACTTGCGGGCTGGAAGCGGGTGGCCCCGGCTGGTTCTAGCGGGGCGGAGCACAAGCGAAATGGCGCAAATTCCTTCGACGGATTCGACTGATTCGACTGGCGACGGACGCGGATCGGCGCTGCTGGACGTGTTCGCGATGCTGCCGGTTGAACCGGTTCGCGGCGACGGGGTCTGGCTGGAAGCGTCGGATGGTCGGCGGTACCTGGACTTCTACGGCGGTCATGCGGTGGCGTTGCTGGGTTACGGCCATCCGCGGTTGCTGCGTGCCTTGTCCGCGCAGGCCGGGACGCTGTTTTTCCAGTCGAATCTGGTGCCGTTGGCCGTCCGGGAGCGCGCGGCGCGGGCGCTGGTCGATTTCGGGCCGCCCAACCTATCGCGGGTATTTTTCGTGAATTCTGGTGCCGAAGCGAACGAGAACGCCCTTCGGGTGGCCTTCCGGGCGACCGGGCGTTCGACAGTCGTGGCGGTCGCGGGCGCGTTTCATGGACGGACCGCGGCGGCAGCGACGGTGACTGCTGGATCGGCTCGCTGGAACGGGTTTCCTGGCCGACCGTTCGATGTGCGTACCGTGGCGTTCGACGACGCACAAGCGCTGGATGCCGCGGTCGACTCGGATGTGGCCGCGGTGATCCTCGAACCAGTGCAGGGCGTGGCTGGAGCCCGGGCCATGTCCCGTGGTTTCCTGGAACGTGCGCAAGACGTCACCAAGGCGCGGGGCGCATTGCTTATCCTGGACGAAGTTCAGTGCGGCATGGGGCGCACGGGGTGGCCGTTCGCCGCACAGGCATTCGGGATCGCGCCGGACCTGTTGACCGTTGCCAAAGGACTGGCGGGCGGTTTCCCGGCGGGTGCGGTGCTGTTCACGAAGGCGGTAGCGGCGACCGTCGGTCGAGGCGACCTTGGCACGACCTTTGGCGGTGGACCGATGGCGTGCGCGCTGATCGACGCGGTCATCGGGACGATCCGCGACGATTCGCTGCTGGAACGGGTTCGACGACTTTCGGGCCGCCTGGCGACCGAGTGCGTTGTGGGGCCGGTGACAAACGTGCAGGGCATGGGTTTCCTGCTGGGGTTGCGCACATCGGTGCCGGCCACAAGTGTGCTGGCCGCCTTGCGCGATCGTGGAATCCTGGCCGGAGGCAGCGCGGACCCCAACGTCGTCCGCCTGCTGCCACCCCTTGTGCTGAAAGACGAACACGTCGACATCCTGGTCGAAGCCCTCAAGGAGATCACGCCATGAAGAGGTTCCTCGACCTTTCGGACCTGTCAGAAGTGCGGCTCGAAGCCGTCCTTTCGCGTGCGCAACGCCTGGAGGTCGATCCTTTGACCGACGACCTGCGCGGTCGGACTGTCGGGCTGTTGTTCTTGAACCCATCCGTGCGCACACTGGCTTCGATGCAGGCCGGTGTGACCCAATTGGGTGGCCAGACGTTTGTGGTTCATTCGGGTGCTGGCTCCTGGCGGTTGGAAACGCGCGACGGCGTGGTGATGGATGGGGAAGCGGCCGAGCATGTACGCGAGGCCATCCCGGTGCTGGCTCAATACTGCGACCTGCTCGCGGTGCGTTGCTTCGCCGAGGGCAAGGACCTGTCGACGGACCTTGCCGATGGACTGATCCGAACGATGGCCGAACTGTGTCCGAAGCCATTCGTCAGTCTGGAATCGGCGATGTCCCATCCGTGCCAGGCTTTGGGTGATTTTAAGACGCTGGACGACCTGGAAATACCGCGTCGAGGCGGGCGGTTCGTGCTGTCCTGGGCCTACCACCCGAAGGCGCTTCAGTACGCAGTGCCCGCGTCAACACTGGCGATGGCGGCTCGTCGAGGAATGGATGTCACGGTACTGAGGCCCGATGGGTTCGACCTGCCGGACCAAGTGATGGCAAGGGCCAAGGACATCGCTTCGAGGTCCGGCGGGTCCATCGATGTCACGTCTGACAGGCGTGCGGCGATGGACGGGGCACACGTGTTGTACGCGAAGTCCTGGGCGTCCCCGCAGTACTATGGGAGCCCGGAATCAGAGGCGCCGTTACGGGCACCGTTGAAGGGGGATTGGTGCGTCGACGAGCCTTGGTTCGACACGGCCCGGGCCGACGCTCGCTTCATGCACTGCCTGCCGGTCAGGCGCAATGTGAAGGTGTCGGACGCGGTCCTGGATGGTCCGCGGAGCGTGGTGGTGCGACAGGCTGGGAACCGGCTGCATGCCCAGAAGGCGTTGCTGGTTGAAATGATTGGACGGGAGGCAAATCGATGACCGGGGGACCCTTGGATCCAGAGGTCGGGGTGATCGGATTGCGGCGGGCGCTGCCGTACATTCGGCTGTTCAAAGGCGCGACGTTCGTCGTCAAGATCGGGGGCGTGCCGTGCGCCGAACCCGCTGTGCTGCGCGATCTGGCGGAACAGGTTGGCGTGCTGGCGGCCGTGGGCATTCGCGTGGTGGTGGTCCACGGTGGGGGACCGCAGGCCACCGGACTGGCCGCTCGCCTGGGGACCAAAACCCAGATGGTGGGAGGGCGCCGCGTTACGGACACGGCCGGGCTGGATGTCGTGACTATGGCGCTTAACGGCACCATCAACACCGCGGTGCTGGCGGCCTTCCGGGCGGGCGATCTGCCGGCCGCGGGCTTGTCTGGCATCGACGGGGGGCTGGTCGTGGCACGCAAACGGCCGCCGCGCATCATGGACATTGACGGCGAGGCGACCGAGGTGGACTTCGGCTGGGTCGGCGACATCACCGACGTCAACGTCGAAATCTTGGTGCACCTGCTGGACGCCGGGTTCGTGCCGGTGGTAAGCCCGCTGTGCGCCGACGATGGCGGTCAGGTGCTTAACGTCAATGCGGACACAGTGGCATCGGCGATCGCTCGGGCCCTGGGGGCCGAAAAGCTGATGTTCCTGACCGACATACCGGGACTCCTGGAGGATGCGGCTGACCCCCGTTCCCTGGTCAGTTACGTTGACCTGCCAGGGGTCGATGAAATGCAGGATCGTGGAGCGGTCACCGGCGGGATGCTGCCGAAGGTAGCGGCCGCGCGCGAGGCGCTGAACGGTGGCGTGGCGCGTGTACACATGGTTGGCTACCGTGTCCGGTCGGGGCTGCTGCGCGAGGTGTTCACGAACGAAGGCGCCGGCACGCTGCTGGTGCGAGACCAGGCGGAACTGCTGCCCGGGGAACTGCTGCCAGGGGAACTGGCGAAATGAACGACTTGGAACTGCTGGCCTTCCACCGAGACCTTGTCGCGACGCCATCCGTGTCCCGGGACGAGGGACGTCTGGCCACACGCATCCAGACCTTCCTTCGGGAACGGGGCGTGCCGGTATCGCGTTACGGTGACAATCTGTTTGCGGTGGCCGGTGATGCCGGCCCTTTACTGGCGTTCAACAGTCACATCGACACGGTCCCGCCGGCCGCCGGCTGGACGATGAAGCCGTGGGAACCGACGGTGGTCGACGGGCGGGTTCACGGGTTGGGCAGCAACGACGCGAAGGCATCCGTTGCGGCCATGACCGCCGCGTTCTTGCGACTGTGGGCCGGCGGCGGACCTTTGGGGTATCGGGTTGCACTGACGCTGGTGGTCCAGGAAGAAACGGGCGGCGACGGCGCTGAAATCCTGGTGCCGGAACTGGTGCGTCGCGGGCTGGGTCCGGACGCGGCGGTGATCGGCGAGCCGACGGGGCTGGACGTGGCAGTGGCCCAGAAGGGCCTGCTGATGCTGGAACTCCGTACGACTGGCAGGGCGTGCCACGCAGCGCATGGCCGTGCCCTGGGGGCGCGAAACGCGGTTCGCGAGCTTGCACGCGACCTGGTGGCGTTGGAGGGGGTCGACCTGGGGCCAGACGACCCGGAACTGGGCCCGGTCACCATGGAGCCGACGCTGGCTGCTGGGGGAACCGCTCGCAACGTTGTACCGGCCGAGGCGTCGTGCGCGCTGGACGTGCGGATCAACCCGGGGCCGGATAGCGGCAGCTTGTTGGACCGCTTGCGGACCGCAGTAAGTGGGGATGTCTTCGTGTACAGCGATCGTTTGAAACCCTGTTGGACCGACCCTGACGCACTTCTGGTACAGGCCGCGCTAGCCGCCCGTCCTGGTTCGGTGACATTCGGTTCGCGGGGGCTTTCGGACTGGGTTTACTTTAGGGAATGTGTCGCGATCAAGGTCGGCCCTGGTCAAACCGAACGTTCTCACACGCCGGACGAATTCGTGCTGGAATCGGAGATTGTCGAAGGTGCCGCATTCTACGTTTCGCTGGCCCGAAACTGGGGGGCGGCGATCCATCGGGCGGGTGCCGGGGAGGCGTCGCGATGAACCGCTTGTGGGACCGGGGCGAACCGCTGGACGAACTGGTGCTGCGGTACACCGCGGGCGAGGACGCAGTGCTGGACGAGGCTTTGGTTGAGTGGGATGTCCGTGCATCGTCGGCGCATGCGGACATGCTGCGGACCTGCGGCTTCCTTGCCGATGACGACCATGCCCAAATCCTCGCCGCCCTGGTCCAAATCGGCGAATCGCACGCGCGCGGCGAGTGGCGAATTTCCCCGGAAGAAGAGGACTGCCACACGGCGATCGAAAACCGACTGACCGCGCGTCTGGGCACGCTGGGTGGCGCGATCCACCTGGGGCGCTCCCGTAACGACCAGATTTTGGCGGCCCTGCGGCCTTGGTTGAAGGAACGCCTGGAAGACCTTGCCCAGGCGGCCGAGGCGGTCGCCGCAGTGCTGGATGGGCTGGCGGCGGGGCAGGGCGCAATCGAGATGCCGGGTTATACACACATGCAGCGGGCGATGCCGTCGACGGTGGGTTTGTGGGCAGGCGGGTGGGCGACCGAAATAAGCGATGATGCCGTTGGGTTGCGGGCGGCGCGTCGGCGGGCGGACAAAAACCCGCTGGGGTCCGCTGCCGGCTACGGCGTGCCTGGGTTGGCCCTGGATCGGGAAGCGACGCGGGCCGCGCTGGGCTTTGCAGTCGTTCACGAACCGGTGACCGCGGTTCAGCCATCGCGAGGCAAGGCCGAGGCGACTGCGCTGTTCGAGGCCGCGATGCTGGCCCAGGATTTTGGGCGGCTGTCCGCAGATCTGTGTCTGTTCGCGACCTCGGAATTCGGCTTTGTACGGCTTCCCGTGGCCTTCACGACCGGGTCGTCGATCATGCCCCAGAAGCGCAATCCCGACGTATTCGAGATCGCTCGTGGCCGCACTGCGGAAGCGGTCGCGGCGCTGGACGAGGTCATGGCCATCACTGGGAAACTGACGTCTGGGTACCACCGCGACCTCCAATTGATCAAGAAACCGTTGTTTCGCGGTCTACAATCTGTTCGCGACACTGCCGTGGTGTTGGCTCACGCGCTGCCGGACGTGACGTTCGATGCCTCGAGGACGGCCGCGGCAATCGATCCGTCGATGCGGGCGACAGAGCGGGCCTACCGGATGGTCATCGAAGAACAGATCCCCTTTCGTGATGCCTACCGACGGGTCAAGGACGAACTGGAACGGTAAAAGTTCAGAAGTCCTTGATTTATGAGGGTGCACGATAAATTTTCATTCCTTAGACGACGCGACTAGGATACTTCCCGTCTAGGTGTAACAAAGGACAGACATCCGTGCTTTCAACCAACTGGCGTCGTACGCTCTATTTCGGGGGCCTGAGCCTTGTGATCCTGGCTGGGTGCGCCAGGGGCCTTTCTGGTAACGATATCGGTCCTGAAGACGCGCCAAAGAAAATGGTCCTGGCTGTTTACTCGACCGAATACAAGGACAAAATTGCAGAAGGTCTGGTGGATCGGTTCAAGTCCACGGTGAAGATCACCCAGGTTTCCGTCCGCGACCTGAAACGTGTCGATCCTAAAGATTTCGACGTGCTTGTCATTGTCGACCAACTCATGGCTTGGCAAATCTTCAATTTCGATTCGATCGGCTTCATTCGGAACCTCGAGTCACCGGATGAGCGCCGGAAGGTCGTGCTCTATCTGACCGCTGGCAGCCCGAAAGACGGGTACAAGTTCCAAGGGATCGACGCCATGACGGGGGCGACTGCGGTGAATCGAGAAGGCGAGGCGATCGATATGATTTCAAAGCGGGTCAATCTGCTTCTTGTTAATCCATAGCCGTTCCCGGCGCCATTTAGGGCGCTCGCCGGGAAACTACACGCATCCTAGAAACTGCTGGCGAACCCATGCGCCGTTCTGTTATCGTCGCATCGGTTCCAGTCAGACGTAACGTGGGGGCCGGCATGAAGACTCGGAATGTCGTGGGTTTTGCGGGGTTGCTTGCAGCCGGGATGCTGCTTGCGGGTTGCAGTAGTGACTCGGGAAAATCGGACGTGGCGGGCCTCGACGCGTGGACGCACGACCAATCCGAAGACCCCGGCCAGTCAGATGACCCTGGCGCGATCGAAGACCCGGGTGCAAACGACCCGGATGCGTCCCTGGACTCAGGCGAGGAAACCGTCGAATCCGATCCCGACCCGGCATTACCGTTGCGCGCGGCCGGTTGGATGAGTGGCGACCTGCATCTGCACACGCTGCACAGCGATGGGGACGACCCCGTCGGCGTCGTGATTGCCCTGGCCGAATTCCTGTCGTCCGAGGTCTTTTTGTCGGCCCACCCGGAATACCGGGGCAACCCGATCGACTTCATCGCCCTGACCGACCATCGGACCGTTTCCCAGAACAGCGATCCCGATTTCGGCAGCACCGATACGCTGATTGTCATACCTGGCGAGGAATGGGGCGGACCGGGTCACGCGAACATCTGGGGCCTGTCGGAAGTGGTGCATAACGACCTCGACGGGAATGGCCAGGATCTGGAGGACGGCCGTGCGGCGGTGGAATCGGCCCACGCGCAGGGCGCACTGTTTTCGATGAACCACCCGATGCTCAGTGGCACCCCATTCCCGTGGGACGTCCGGACGCACGACGGGATCGAGGTTTGGAATGCCGGCTGGGGCTTGTGGTCGACCGGGTTCACGCCCGAGGCACTGGACGTCTGGGAGACCAAGCACGGTGCGGCAAGTCCGGCTTTTCACAGTGCGGTTCGTTTCGTTGGGGAAGGGGGCAGCGGCCAGGCGCTTCGACTGTACGAGGCGCAGCTTTCGATGGGCCTCCATGTAGCGGTGGTTGGGGGAAGCGACCGGCACCTGTTGTTCCCGGTGGGTTTTCCCACGACCTGGGTACATGGCGAGTCCCATGACATGGCCGGTGTGCTTGCCGCAATCGGGGCGCGCCACACGTTCGTTTCGCGGACGCCGGTGTCGGCTACGGTTGAGATGACAGTGACCTCGGGCGAATCGACCTGGGTGATGGGGGATCGGATTGTGGTGCCTGCCGACGGGATCGAGGCGGAGTTCACCGTGAGGGT
>CAZHDQ010000058.1:0-10155 GCA_964531595.1 uncultured Anaeromyxobacteraceae bacterium | reverse complement strand
TGGCCGGGGAGGCGGTCAAGCACACGTTCACGATCAAGAACACCGGCGACGGGGTGTTGAACATCCTATCCGCGAGGGGTGGTTGAGGCTGCACTGCGGCCGTCGCCTCGGCGGCCGAACTTCCCCCGGGTGGGGAAGGCAAGATCGACGTTACGCTGCACACACGGGGCCGCAAAGGTCAGTTGGTTCAGTCCGTCTGGGTACAGACAGACGACCCGACGACCCCCCGACTGGAACTGAAACTATCCGGCACGGTCGACGTGCTGGTCGAACTGGTGCCAGCATACTTGCAACTGGGGCAGGTGGCGGTCGGCACCACTCGAACCGAGTCCGTCCGCGTCATCGCGAAAGACGTCAAGGACTTCCAGATACTCGAGGCACTGCCGAGCGAGCCGGATCGGGTCAAGGCAAAGATTGTCCAGACGCCCGATGGCCCATCGGTCCAGATCGCGTTCGAGGCTGGAAGCACGACCGGTGTCGCCGGGGGCTTGGTGAGCATCCGTACCAACCACCCGAAGGCTCCCGAGGTGTCGCTGAACTACCGGGCCGAGGTGATCGGCGACCTGTCAGTAACCCCGCTGCGGATTACGTTCGCGCCGCCATCGCCGGACCGGGAAGCGGAGCCGGTCGAGGTCCAGGTGAAGTCCGCATCGGGCAAGCCGTTTCGGATCGTCAAGGCAGTGGACCCGGCGGGCTTGGTCCAGACGCGAATCGTAGCCGGCAAGAAGGGTACGACCCTGCGCCTGACCGCGCAGGAGGCCCCAAAGCCGATAGGTGGGACGATCGTACTGACAACGAATCGCAAGGATCAGCCAAGCTTGGTTGTTAACTACGTCATGGGCTCCGGGCAAAGGCCGGGCCGTGTCCAGGCCAAGACCCCCAGACCGCAGATCCAGCGGCGACCGCCCGGGCCGATCCAGCCGCCCACGCCGCGAATCCCCCAGCGCGTCCCATAGCCGCGGATCCGCTTTACCTCGCGACAGTCTGCCATTTCCTTACAGGCGCTTAGCACAACGTCAGCCGATTCACCGCGTGGGCCTCGACGTCCGCCCGCGTCCACAGCATGGGATGCAGTTCGCAGCGCATCCATGTGTCCAGCAGGTCGTCCCAATGGGGACTGGCGGGCTGACCAGACTGGCCCGGCGCGTGGATAATCATGCTGCGTGACCAGTCGCCTGGGTCCAGGATCTGGCGAAATGTCGCCGCCCAGGCCTTGGCATCATACGGGTCGTCGGGACACATCGCTGTCTGGTTCGGGGTGTCGGTATCCCCACCGATGGGCAGAGGCCCGATGTTGAATACCCGGTTCAGCGGCGGTTGCACGCCCATCGGGTGGGAGAACACCGCGCCGTGGATGCGGCCCCATTCCCAGCGTTCGGGTGCCGATCCCAGTCGACCCCGCAGGTACGCCGTCGCATCGCGGCACGCGCCAACGACCCAGGCATCACGCCCGCCGGCGGCGACGACCCACCACGATTTAGGGCTGTCCAGCATGCGCAGCACCGTCGCCGAGTCGTGGCCGTAAAACTCGTTGGATTGGTTGACCGTGGGATCGAAACCCCGGCCCATCATGCGGTCCGCCAGGTCGTGGCCCAGCGCCGGCTCCAGCAGTCGCCGAGCCAGCCGGAACCTGACGACCTCGTATACACAGGCCCCGACGCTGTGGGCGCCCAACCGCCCGTCCCAGTTTCGAAGGATGTCCATCACCAATCTGAAATCAGAGTCGTCCGATCGCACCCGCCGCAGCTTCCGAACCAGGTCGGCCGCGGGCAGACTGATGACGTCGGCCTGGAGCGCCCGGCAATCCTCGATGGTCATCTTGGCGGTGGATTCGATGACCTGGACGACGCGACGCGCACGGGCACCGTTGATGAACACCCCACCGAGCCAGTGCGGGTAGCCCGGCGGCGCAATGGGCTGATTGCAGGACACGACGTACCCCTGGGCCGGATTGCGCGCGTGGGGCATAGACTCGAACGGGATGAAGCCGGTCCATTCTGCGTCGCCGGTCCAACCGCAGGCCGGGACCTGTCCCTTCCCAGATGCCCGGATGGGGATTTTCCCTGCGCACCAGTAACCGATGTTGCCGTCGACGTCCGCGTACGCGACGTTCAACGGCGGCGTTTCCATGACCCGTATCGCCTCAACAAAATCGTCCCAGCCCCGCGCCTGGTTCAGCCGCAGCCACCCCAGCGCCGACTGCGCTGGGTCCAGCGCGGTCGACCGCAGCGTCAATCGGCGGCCTACCCCGGGCAGCGCATCGGAGATGACCGGCCCGTGGACCGTCGTCACGACCTCAACCCGCTCGGGCCTGCGGCGTCCGCGAACGCGGATCGTTTCGATACGCACGTCGGCTTCGCGCCATGTGCCCTGGAATTCGTAGCGATGCGGGTGCCGCGGATCGAAGCGTTCGACGTACGTGTCCTCGGCGTCGGTGTGTGCCAGCGTCATGCCCCAGGCGATGTGCGCGTTGTGGCCGGCCATCACCATCGGCAGGCCCGGCACCGACACGCCCGACACCTCCAGACCTCCGCCGACTAGGTGTATTTCGTACCAAAACGACGGCGCCATCAACGGCAGGTGCATGTCGTTGGCCAGCAGCGGCGAGCCAGACGCGGTTCGCGCCCCGGACAGGGCCCACGCGTTGGACCCCATACCACGGTCACGCAGTGGCCCGCGGGGCAGTACGGTCGTCGGGTCCAGGTCGGCCACCTCGATGCCGCGAGGCAGAGTAATCGGGTTGCGGGGATCGTGGGCGACCTCAAGTTCGGCCGCGCGCCCAGGCCCAACCGCCTCGATCAGACGGGCACGCACGACCTCGGACGCCCAGCCCCGACACAACTGCCAGTACATCATGCGACCGAACACCAGACTGTCCAGCGGGGTCCACGGGGCCGGTCGTGGCGCACCGATTAGCGCCAGTTCCACCGGGGCACGGTACGACGATGAGCGAATCCACGCGTTGACGCCGTCACTGTACGCATCTAGGGCCGAGCGCAACGCGTCGTCGGCACGGTCCAGGTCGATAGCCGCCGTTCGACCAAACCCCAGGACGCGGGCCGCCCGGTCCAAGGGCAACCCGGCCGGCCCGAACACCTCGGCTACGCGTCCGTGGCCAAATCTCCGGTCCAATTCCATCTGACAGAAGCGGTCCTGGGCGTGTACGAACCCCTGGGCAAAGAAGGCATCGCGCTGGCTGCCGGCGTAGATATGCGGCACGCCGAAACGGTCACGGATCACCTCGACGGTACCATCCAGGCCGCGAACCTCGAAAGTGCCGTCCACACGCGGCAGGCGCGGGCGGTCCAGGTGCCGCAAGAGGCCCCGCGCCACGTCAGCCGCCAGCCCGGCCACCAGTCTGCTGACGAACTCGGCACCGTCCATGTCGCCTCCGGGGTTTCGCCCATGACGCAGCGCGTGAACGGGGGCATTGTAGCGTGAAGCGGGACGGCGGGAACCTCAGAACTTGTGAGGAAATCGCGGTCTCCGATTAAATCACAGGCGATCAATACATCGGCAGGACCTGGACCTTCATTCGTACCTTGGCATACTCGTTCTCGAAATCGATGTCGCCGTCCTCCAGCGGCACGTCGCCGGACCATCGCACCAGCCGCTCGTGGATGTTGGCCGCGTTTTCCCTGACTTTGAAGCGCGGGTACCAGTCGGCCTCCAGCAACTCGACCTCGACCCGGATCGACGTCATTTCGTCGAACACCGGCCCCTCGAATACCATGAAGTCCGGGTCCATAGTGAAGTTCTGGCTCATCCGGAGCAGTGGTGCGGCCCGGTGTTCGGGCCGATCCTCGTGGACCAGGATGTTGCGGCCGAACGTGTCTGCGACGTAAGGGTCGTAACGCACGCCGACACGCATCGTGACCTCGGCCGGGGGCTTGCCTGTCTCGCCGTCCAGCAGCGTGTGGTTTTCGCGGTCCTTGAGCAGTTCCACGGACCGGACGCGGATGAACACCTTGCGCCTGCCCATCATCGTGGCCGCCGCCAGCAGCACCGCCTGGGGCGTGTCCGGCACCACCATGTGGTACTCGCGGACGTAAGAGTGGGTCGCGCGGACGTAGCGTCCCTGGGGATTGACCAGGATGCCCAGCCGAGACTGGGTGTGGAAATACTCGTCCTCGGTGTACATGATGCCGTCGTTCGGTTCGTCGCCCGGGTTGTTCAGGTCCAGCAAGGCGATGTTCAGCGCCTCGCGAATCGCCGGATCGGTGCCGCACAGGTGGTGGATGATCGTGCCGCCCAGGAACGGCGAATTGCCCTCATATAACCGGTGGTCCCAGGCCGCAGCGAAGTCCTGGACAAAGTCCGGTTGCATGATCACGAAGTCCGACAGTTCCAGGCCAATGATCGGCCCGGCCTGCTGGATGGTCGGGTTGTCGTACAGCCGCGCCAGTTGCGCCCCGGCAATGACACCAGCGCTGGTAAACCAACGAACGAAGCGCCGCTCGGAGGCCAGCCCCTCCAGGTCGTTCTCGATCACGTAGCGCAGAACGAAGCATCCCATCGAATGGCAGGCCAGGTTCACGTGGGTCGCGCCGCTTTCGTCCAGTTTGTGGCGGATGAACTTCGCGACGATCAGGCCGTAGCGATGCAGTGCGGTCGCACCGTTGTAAGGATACTGCTCGATCTCGGCGACCTGCTCGGGCGTCAACCAGTCCGCAGGCTTGCCGCCGTAGTATCCGACCGCCGTCATCTGGTTCGGTGCCGTCTCGCCGCCGGGGTCGTTGCTGCAGGGACGATCGTACCCGTAGGCGCGCATGTCGCGCAGTACGTCGCTGCAACCGCGGTCACGACCGTAAACGATGTCTTTCATCTCGCTGGAGGATTTGTTGGAAAATCCGTGGACCCACAACGTGAGGGTCGTGTCGTTGACGTACTCCTTGGTGCCAGTCATCACGGGAACGGGCTCGCAATCGGCCGGGCAGCGGCCCTCGCAGGGGTCACAGACGCCGTCGCCGCAGCGGTTCCAGCGCCCTGGATCTCGCAGTGGGCCGATGCACAAGCCCAGTATGCAGATGCCGTCGAGGCAGGTCGTCTCGACGCCAGGCGTGCAGGTGTAATCGTAGGGCGGGTCGTCCGGGCACACGGGCGGCACGTCAATCCCCGGGTCCGCAGAGTCATCCGCGATTCCGGGATCGGTCGGGACAACATCAACGGGGTTCCCAGGGTCGCCCGGCGGCACGTCCCTGGTGGCAGCATCATCCAGCACATCGCGGACCACCGCATCGCCCGGGTCGTCTGCGGCATCCGGCGGGACGTCACCCGCAATCGCGTCGCGGCCGGCGACATCCCAGCCCTTGACGCCAGGCTCACCGCCGCCGCAGGCCCACGAGACCGCGAAAAACACCATGATCACGGTCACGAAAAATCGAAGGGACATGGTCGCGCCCCCGAATTCTGTCGTAAAACCAGTATGCCGGTAGCCAGCGCTCAGAGCAACCGCCAAGCGAGGACCAAAATCCACCGTCGTCCGCGGACCGAGCCGAGCAAAACAGGGGTCAGCGCAAGGAAGCAAGCAGATTCAAGCGCATCCGCAGGCCAACTACGTCGGACATGGATCGGCGCAGATGACGCATCGACGACCGCTGGATCGCGAAGGTGAATCCCGGCCAAGTGGGGGGTTCTGGGGTGCCGTGATTCCGGGGTGACGCGATTCTGGGGTGACGCGATTCCGGGGTGACGCGATTCCGGGGTGACGCGATTCCGGGGTGACGCGATTCTGGGGTGACGCGATTCTGGGGTGCCGTGATTCCGGGGTGACGCGATTCTGGGGTGACGCGATTCTGGAAGTGCAGGAGACAAAGTATCACTTCGCCCCGCCGCCTGCCGGGTCGCACCCCACGATGGGCCGCGTCGGGGCCTCTCCGCTGTCCAGCCGATCCAGGTCGTCGGTCCGGAACACAGACAGGTCCACTCCGCCGGGGCCGTGGGTTTCGCCGCTTTCGTAGCCTTGACCGGGCTCGGCTCGCAGGCCCAGTTTGTGTGGCTTTAGCTGGAACATCGGCGACTGCTCGGCATTCGCAACGCTTCGGGAATGCTTGACGATCCGATCCAGCGTCGACACGATGCTGGCATGCACGATCCCATGCATCGCGTTATCGTCGCGATCGAGCATGCGTTCGGCGTACCGCTCGCGCACCCTCACGGAAAACGTCTTGTAGTCCTCGCGCGCCTGTATGATCGAGTCGGCGTACTGGCCGAAGTCTTCGTTGCGCGGGTTCAGCGAATCTACCATCAGGGCCAACACCCCATCCGCCTTCTGATACAACTCGACCATCAGCCGCACGCTTTCGTCGTCGAACCAGACTCGGCGGTCGTTCTTGTCGCGGATGATCTCGGTCAAGTTCTCGGCGTAGTCTCCGATCCGCTCAATGTCTGTCACGGTGCGCTGCAGGTACTGGAGGATCACGGCCTGGCGGCGCGAGAGGCGGCGGCGGCTGATCCGAAACAGGTAGTCATTGATTGTCTCGTTCAGCAGGTCGACCGATTCCTCGTTCTGTAATACCGCGGACATCTTTTCGGACGAACGCCGCACCATGCATCCCATAGCCTGGCGGACCATTTTGCGCGCTAGGTTTGCCATCCTACGGGTTTCTTGAAACACCGCGACGATCGCCGTTTCCGGGGTGTCCAGGTAGTCGTCCTCCAGGTGACTGCGCGTGACCGGAGTCGAATGACTGGGCGTCAGCTTGCGGACCAGAACGGTGAAGGGACCGGCCATCGGCAACAAGATAAGGCCGTTGACCAGTTGGACGGATGTATGCGCGTTTGCGATCTGCCGGACCAAGTCGCCGCCGACCAGCGGCAGCACCCGTGCATACAACGGATACATCAACGCGGCCGCCACGGCACCCAGCACGTTGAAGGCCAGGTGGGAGAAGGCCGACCGGCGCGCCTCGATGTTCGTACCCAAGCTTCCGAACAGACCGACTACGCAGGTGCCGATGTGCGACCCCAGGATCAACGGGAACACCTGCGACAACGAATCGAAGGCACCCCCGTATGCCAGTGCGAACAACATGCCGATCATCGCACCACTGGACTGGAGGACGGCGGTGGCAAGCGCCGACAAGAGTATGCCGAGCATCATCCCGCTGACGGTCGCGCCATCGGTGTAGGCCAGGAACGGCTCGATGTAGCCGCCTTGCTTCAAGGGACCGATCGCGTCCGACATCGTATTCATGCCCAGGAACAGCAGGCCGACGCCCAGCAACATCAGGCCCACCTCGCGTACGGCGTCGCGGCGGGAAAGCAGTTGCATCAGGAACCCGGCCGCGATGGCGAAATAGGTGTACTGGCCGATGTGGAACGAGAACAACTGCATCGACAGGGTGGTACCCAGGTTGTTCCCGATCATGATCGGGATCGAGCCCTCAAGGGTCAGCAAGCCGGCGTTTATGAAGCCAATCAGCATCACGGCGCCCGCGCCCGAATGGACCAAAAAGCCGATCGCGGTGCCCGCCAACGCGCCGGCCACCCGGTTCCGAGTCAAGCGCGACAGCAGTGTGCGCATCCGCGTGCCGGCCAGCGCTTGGAGCCCCTGGGTCATGATCTTCATCCCGTAGATGAAGAGGCCCAGGCCCCCCAGCAAAGTCCCGACCAGGAAGATACCCTGGGAAACGGTCATTTCCTTGACGCCCCTTTCCGCGAAGACGCGCCGCCTTTGACAGGCGACTCCAACCCGACGATTCTGCATCAACCGTGATATTTGGGGAAATCGGCGATGGGAAGAAAGGGGGACACAAAAAAGGTCCCGACGGACGGCGCAACATACCAGGGCGGCGGTGTCAGCCTGGGCGATCTGCTGCGGGCACGTGGTCTGGTGCCCGAAGCGCCCGCACCTGCGGTGGCTGGAACCGGGGAAGGCCCTGGCCCCACTGGGACCAAGACGCCCCCAAGCGAAGCGCTTTCTCCCACGCCCCGCCCAACCGACCGCGAGGGATTTTCCTTTCCGGCCAAGGTCGTGGTGCGCCGCGAACGAAAAGGGCGAGGCGGCCGCACCGTAACGCGCGTACAGGGGCTAGGCTGGGGTGACGACGCGCTGACGGATCTGGCACGGACAATGGCCCGGGCACTGGGGTGCGGTGCCGGGATCGAAGACGGCGATGTAGTCTTGCAAGGAGACCTGGGCGACCGGGCGGCGGGATGGCTGGCGGACCAGGGGGTGCGCCAAGTCGTCCGTTGAGGGCGACGGGCCTGTCACGATATCGAGGGCCCGGGGCCGCACGGATCAGGGACAGTTGGAGCGTTCGTCCAGGCGGGTCGTTTCAACCTGAATCGTAACGTGGTTTACCCCGAACCGTTCCCCCAAGACGCCGTGGAGCCGCCCCAGCAGATCCCGTGTACAGACATCAGATTCCACAATGACGTGGCAAGACAGGCTTTCCATGCCCGAGGTGATCGTCCAGACGTGCAGTTCGTGGACGTCCAGCACCCCCGCCTCGGCCGTCAGGGCGTCGCGGATCGCGGCGACATCCAAGTGTGCTGGGGCGCCTTCCATCAGGACCGCCACCGTTTCCTGGAGCAGCCGCCAGGAGGAAAATACTATCAGCACGCCGATCAGCACCGACGCGACCGGGTCGGCCCAGTTCCAACCGAACGCCCAGATCAGCACGCCCGAAATGATTGCCCCAACACTGCCGAATGTGTCACCTAGCACATGCAGCCAGGCACCGCGGACGTTCAGACTGTGCGACCGGTCGGCGGACAGCAGCCACAGCGCCACCACGTTGACCGCCAGACCGCCTGTTGCAATGGCCAGCATCGGCGCCCCACGGACCGTCGGCGGTTCAAGGAAGCGGCCCCAGGCCTCGACGAAGATCAGCACCGCGATGGTGCCCAACGCGATGCCATTTACCAACGCCGCCAGGATCTCGGCACGATGAAAGCCAAAAGTCCGCTCTGGAGTCGGGGGTCGACGGGCGATCCAGATCGCACCCAGGGAAAGCGCCAGGGCAGCCGCGTCGGACAGCATGTGGCCAGCGTCGGACAACAGAGCGAGCGAGCCAGTCCACAGACCACCGGCGACCTCGGCGAACATGTACAAAACGATCAGGACCAGGGTCCAGCCCAGGCGGCGTGACACGCGGCGGCGCACGTCTGGTGATGCAGCGACGTCGGGATCGTGGTGGTGGGATCGAGACACGCCAACTCCCTACAGAACTCATTGATTTTGGCATGAGGGGGCCCGCGTTTCCAGCACAGACGCGACAAAGGCCAGTATTGGCGGGTCCTGTGACGTGAGGATCAGGAAGCCGGAGGGGTGTCCAGGTACGCAACGACCTCCAGGGCCGCCGTGGCATAGGACAGGATCATCTGGCCGCCCACCGTTCCGGTGTCGACGATAAGCGTCCGCACCCTCGCGCGGGCCAGACAGATGCCCGCCGTCAGGCCCGCCGGGCCGCCGCCAAAAACGATCGCGTCGTATTCGTGGGACATTGAACGACCTCCCCGGCCCTCACGCCAATTCGCTGTCCAGAATCTTCGTTATCTGCGCCTTCGTCTGGATGCTGCTGGTCGCGGCCACGACCTTGCCATCGCGGAAGTAGACCGTGAACGGCAGGCCCTGAAAATGCCGGACCTCGGGCAGCGAACGGATCGTCTGCGTCGCGACCGGACTGTCGAACAGCATGTCTTTGAACGCGACGTCCGAGTACTTCGACTCGAATTGCTCCATGATCCCATAAACCGGGAGGCACATCGGCCCCATCCGTCCACAGCAGACCATCACCTTTTCGTTGTTCGCTACCAGCGCGCGGAACTGGTCCGCGTCATCAATGTGTCCCAGATTAGTGTCCAACATGCCCTCGTCCCTCCACCCACCTAGGAAGCCATGCGCTCGCGGGCCAACCCCAGCAGCGCATCGATCCGGTTCTGGTCGAACCCAACCACCATGTGCCCGTCGATCTCGGCCTGGGGCACGCCCATCTGACCTGACTTCGCCACCATCCGACGCGCCGCAGCCTGGTCGCGGGACACGTCGATGTCGGAAAACGCCACGCCCCGGCGACGCAGGTAATCCTTTAGTCGCACGCACCAGGGACAGGTCGTAGTCGAGTACACCGTCACGCGGGGCGACTGCTTAGCACCAGCGGCACGCGACGTTCCGGTGCCCTCTTCCGTAAGCAGTGCCTCGTATTCCGA
>CAZHDQ010000057.1:0-10259 GCA_964531595.1 uncultured Anaeromyxobacteraceae bacterium | reverse complement strand
ACGGAAGGCTGACACCGGTGGTCGGCTCGAATGCTGACAAACGGAAGCCCGCCGCTACGACCGTTCGATTCATCGTGTCCTGAAAGGACCGGAGGCTTGAATATGCTGTTCGGAACCGAAAAGCAGGTGATCGTCCCGCAGTGCGAGGGTTGCGCCCATGTGGTCGTCAAGGGCGACGCGAAGTATTGCGATGCGTTCATAAACCCAGCCGCAAAGTGGATTGATGGCCAATGCAACCTGGCCAACCACATCCTGCGCAAGACCGATGCCTCCAAGAACGTCAACCCCCTGAAGGCTTCGAAGAAGGCCATGAAGGGCAAGGGCTAGCGTTCTGCGCCGGAGCGACGCGAAGAGGGGACCCGTGCAGGGTCAGCCCTCTGGAGGAAGGGGCGGTGCCTCGGGCATTGTCTCCTCGACAGCGGGTTCCGGGGCGGGCTTGCGCGGCGGGGCCTTCTTGAACACGATCTTTTGTTCCACCCGCCAAGTTTTCACCAACTTCGCCACCGTAACCAACTTCCAGTCCGACGGCGCGAGCCGCAGTTCCGCAGGTTCCAGCTCGGGATAGATTGGCGTCAGGCTCACGACGTGAGCTTCGAGCCGATCGAGCCCATTGATCAAGACCGTACGCCCGTTGTCCTGGAATTCGTGGTTCTCCCATTCCTCGCCGTCGACCCGCAGCCGCGCGTAGTCCGAGGACATCGCGATGCGCACTTCACCAACGGTCACCTGGTCGGGAGGCAGATC
Source organism: uncultured Anaeromyxobacteraceae bacterium (assembly GCA_964531595.1). Taxonomy (GTDB): domain Bacteria; phylum Myxococcota_A; class UBA9042; order DTJE01; family DTJE01; genus DUVQ01. Next base: position 9,515 of record CAZHDQ010000057.1, on the reverse strand, counting down.
CACCTCCTGAGCCAAGGCCGTCCCGGCCAAGGACAGCCCGACCAACGCAACACCTGCGATCCATCTTCCGAAAACCATTTGGCACCTCCAGTTCGGTTCGGACCGCCCCACGCGGCACCCCATCGGACCCAATCCGGGCCCGGTGGCTTCAACCTTCAGATGGTAGAGCCGCGGCGACAGCGTTTCAAGGCCTCGACGTCGCCTTAGGCACGTCGGACCAACGAAGTCAGACGCAGCAATCGCCAATTCATTCTGCCGCTCGCCGCCCGGTAGCTTGCCGCCCGAACAGCTAACTATCGTCGGAGGCCGGATTCGTTTGATTGCAATTGGGCTCTTTGGTAGAATTGCCTTCGCTTTGTCCGGCCGGCGACGTTTCGTTTCGAAAAGTACCGGACGGATATGTGCCTTTTTTTTCGGCCTAGGAGGTCCTCCATGGCGACTCGCTACCGTCTCGTGCTCGGAGTTCTGTGCGTAAGCTTGGCGCTCGCGTTCGCGTGCGGCGGCAACGATGATGGCGGCGGGCGCGACTGGGGTCCCTCCGACGAAGGGCAGGACACGGGCACTAAGGACGTGATCGTCTCCGAGGTCGTGGACCCGGGCCGCGATGATCCGGGCGTCGAAGACCCCGGCGTCAAGGACACGGACATCGGCGACCCTGGCATCGACCTAGGCACAGACCTAGGTGTCGATCCCGGCCACGACGTGGGACCTTGCACGCTCGACACGGACTGCCCAGCCGACCCGGCTAATCCGTGCCGGCTCGGCTTCTGCGATAACAACGTGTGCAGCTACCAGGATATGGACTGCGACGACGGCCTAGACTGCACGATGGACGGTTGCGACGGCGGCGTGTGCTTCCACCTATACAATTCCAGCAGCCCTTGCACCGAATGCATCGACGACTTGGGTTGCAATTCGCGCAACCCCTGCGATCAGACCAAGTGCGTCGAGTGCCCAGTGGCCGACGGCGTGGATCTGGACCGCTTCGACTGCCCACCGTCCGGGAAAGTCTGCTATCGCAAGCCCTGCCTGGGCTGCGACGACGGCGACCCCTGCACCGTCGACTCGTGCAACAGCGCCGGCGTGGTCAACAACAATGACAAGGACTGCTCGGACTACAATCCCTGTACATCGGATTCGTGCGACCCCGTGACCGGCGAATGCATCCACAACCCGGTGGCAGGCGACTGCGTTGTCTGCGAGCAAGGCAACGATACCGTCTGTAATTTGCCTGAAAACAACCCCAGCCCGAACTGCCTGGCTGGCCGGTGCGTGGAAGTGCGCTTGGAAGGCGGGACGGTATCGTGTAGCGGGACGCAGCCCTGCCCCGGCAGCAATCGCTGCGACATGGACCTTGGCATCTGCATGACAAACATCTGCGATTACAGTGAGGTCAACTGCGAGGACGGCAACGCATGCACCCGGGACCAGTGCATCGAGGAAGAAGGCGGCTGCGTCAGCACCTGCATCTGCAGCTTCGAGTGCGATACGTTGACTACGCCTCCGCAACAGAGCGCGGAATGCGATGACGGCGACCCGTGCACGGTAGACGCCTGCATCGAGGGCACCGGGGTCTGCGCCGACGTCGCATCCATGTTCTGTTACAACGAACCGGTCGATTGCGATGATGGCAATGATCTGACCCTCGACTACTGCGATATGGACGAGGGCACTTGCATCCACCTACCCATAATCATCGAGTGCTCGGACGATCTGACATGCCAAAGCGACGGGAACCTCTGCACGACTGATGAATTCTGCGATGGCATGAGCGGGACCTGCCAATTCCGCATGGTGGACTGCAACGACCGCGACCCATGTACAAGCGACCATTGCGATCCGGTCGTCGGCTGCGTACACACGCCGATTCTGGGTTGCGGCCACGACGAGCCTTGTACGAGTGCAGCCCAGTGCAACGACGGGGACGAATGTACCGAAGACGTCTGCCAAGCGGACCCACTCGACCCGGGCAACAAGTACTGCCGTCATCTGGAAGCGGTATGCCCGGATGCGCCGCGATGCCACGTCGGCCAGTGCGTGACTGGGAAGGGCTGCCTGTACTTCCCAGTGCCCGATTGCGCGTGCGCCGCACACAGCGACTGCATGGCCGACAATCTGTGCTCTGAGGGCCGGTGCAACTTCCGCACGGGCCAGTGCTTCTACGAGACCAAGGACTGCAACGATAGCGACGCTTGTACGTTGGACGCATGCGACCCGGCGACCGGCGCCTGCACACACCGGGCCGATCCCGCCGCACCGGCGGCGATCTGCACGGACTGCTCGGGCGGCGTGGATATCTGCCGGACCGTGCTGGCGACCATCATCCGGGACCCGTGCCGCGAGGCGCTTTGCGACAAGGACTCGAACCGTTGCGTGTTCCCGGTGAAGGTCTGCAACGACGACAATGCGTGCACCACGGATTCGTGTGACCCGGTCAACGGGAATTGCGTCTTCAAGCGGGACCCGTTTTGCCAGAACTGCCCGAGCGGCCGGGATTCGGAATGTCTACCCAACGATTGTTGCCACTACGGCGTGTGCGATAAGACGGCCGACCCCAAGGGCCTGTGCGTCTGGAAGGAACTTTCGTGCGACAGCGGTAACGTTTGCAAGATCGGCCACTGCGATCCGACCGACTGCGACAACTACTGCAAGTTCGAAAACAAGAATTGCGACGATAGCAACCCATGTACCGTCGACGAGTGCAAGCCCACCGTCGCGGGCGGCTGCGTACACACATCCAAGGTCTGTAACGACGGCCTGAAATGTACCTACGATAGTTGCGACCCGGCGACCGGCGAGTGCGTTTTCGCCCCGAAGGTCTGCGACGACAACGACCCATGCACGTCCGATCGATGCAGCCCCACCAGCGGCATTTGCCGTTATGACCCCATCGACTGCAACGACGGCGACTCCTGCACGAACGACTACTGCGTGCCAGGCCTGGGGTGCGTCAACGACCGCAACCCGTTCCCACCGTGCTTCTGCCTGGGCAACGACGCGAACTGTGACGACGGCAACCCCTGTACGGTCGACCGGTGTGACCCGGACACGGACCTGTGCGTAAACACCGCGAAGGACTGCGAGGACGACAACCCGTGTACATGGGACTACTGCAACCCCGCAACCGGTAAGTGCGAGCATCCAGGACGTTCGTGCTCGGACAACAACCCCTGTACGATCGACTCATGCGACGTCAGTGGCGACTGCGTCCATACGACGGCGTTCTGCTCGGATGGCAACCGCTGCACCAAGGACAGTTGCGACCCGGCCTGCGGCGGATGCCTATACGTACCGTACAAGAACGTGGCCGAACCGGCCTGCGCCAACTTCTCCTGCACCATGGATCAGCAGTGTGCGATCCCGACGAACCACTGCGCGCTCGGGCGATGCAACACCACGACTGGCACTTGTTACGTCGTGTGCGACAAGGCCTGTGATGACGGCGACCCATGCACTGTCGACCGCTGCAACCCGTCGACCGGCGCCTGTACGCACTCGCGGGTCAATTGCGCGGACCAGAACCTGTGTACCATCGACTCCTGCGACTCTGCGACAGGCCAATGCAAGTACGTGGTGCAAGATTGCGACGACGGCAACCCATGCACGGAGGACCTGTGCAATTCGGCAACCGGCAGTTGCGAGCACCGGATGATGATCTGCCAGGACGACGACCCATGCACCATGGACACGTGCGACCCCAGCACCGGGTTCTGCGTGTTCCAGCCCAAGAATTGCGATGACGACGACCCGTGTACGGTCGACGGGTGCAACCGCCTGACGGGGGCCTGCCTCAACGATGAGATGGCCTGCAACGACAGCAATAAATGCACGGTGGACACCTGCGACCCCCGGACTGGCCTTTGCTCGTTCCGCCCAGTCGTGTGCAACGACAACGACCCCTGCACCATCGACACATGCAACCCTGACACTGGCGGATGCCTGTTTACACCGCTGGTCTGCGACGGTGGCACGGCATGCACGACCGGCAGATGCAACGGCCTGACGGGTCGCTGCGAGTACAGCCCGGTAGCTTGCGACGATAAGAACGCCTGCACCACCGATCGGTGCGTGGGTGATGGCCTGTGCGTCAACGCCCCGCTCAATTGCAGCGACGGTAACCCATGCACGATCGACTCGTGCCACTCGGCCACGGGATGCAGTTATGCGCCGATCAATTGCAACGATGGCAACCACTGCACGGTCGACTCGTGCGACGAGGACTTCGGGTGCGTATACGATTACGTAGTTAATCTTCAGCAGGGGTGCCCAGCTTGCACCCAGGACGCCGACTGCGGCTCCGAAAACAATTGCCTGGACCCGAAATGCAACCTTTTGAGCGGGACCTGCGAGTACCAGCCGCGCACCAGTTGCGACGACGGCAACCCATGCACCATCGACTCTTGCAACGGGGCGACCGGTTTGTGCAGCAACGTGCTCCGCAGTTGCGACGACGGCAACCGATGTACGGTAGATGTCTGCAACACGTTGACCGGCGTTTGCGCGTATTCCCCAGTGGTCTGCGATGACGGCGACCTGTGCACCGATGGCTACTGCGACCCAACCACCGGCGGATGCGGATTCGCTGACCGCTCGTGCAACGACAACGACCCATGCACGATCGACATGTGCCACCCCGAATTCGGGTGTGTGAACGCCGCCCAGGTGTGCGATGACCGGAATTCTTGCACGATCGATTCGTGTGACCCGGTGACTGGGAAATGCACCTACACGCCGAAGACCTGCGTTGACGGCGACCTCTGCACAGTTGGGATTTGCCTCCCCGCTACCGGCAGATGCGCCTACGAAGTCAAGGACTGCAACGACAACAACGCATGCACCACGGATTCGTGCGACCCGGCAACCGGCGCATGCCGGCACGTCGGCAAGGACTGCGATGACGGCAACTGCTGCACGCGCGACGGCTGCGACGCGGCGACCGGGACTTGCTGGCACCGGGCCGAGAGCTGCGACGACGGCAACCCCTGCACGCGCGGCGTGTGCAATCCGGCCACCTGCGGTTGCGACTACCAGTACATCAGTTGCAATGACGGGGACCCGTGTACGGTGGATGTCTGCAAACCCTCGGCGGGCGGATGCACACACCAACCGACGACCTGTGACGACGGCAAGCCAGGCACGTACGACGTGTGCGAACCCGGCATCGGGTGCGTTTACAAGCCATATGAATGCACCGTCGACGGTGATTGCAACGATTACAACGCCTGCACCACTGACAAATGTAACGGCTCCGCATGCAGCTACACGGTGAAGACCTGTAACGATAACAACCCCTGTACGATTGACTCGTGCAATGGGTTGACCGGCAACTGCGAGCACCTGCCGATGAGCTGCGACGATCTGGATCTGTGTACGATCGACTCGTGCAACGCCATCACCGGCCAATGCGTTCACGTCGCTCGGGCGTGCTCGGACGGCAACAAGTGTACCGACGATGACTGCGACCCGCTCACTGGTTTCTGCTTCTACAAACCCGTGAATTGTGCCGATGGCGACCCCTGCACCGTCGACACATGCACGCCCGCCTCTGGTTGCCAAAACGCACTGAAGAACTGCAACGACCATAACGCCTGCACGACAGACTCGTGCGATCCGGTAACCGGCGTTTGTAAGTTCCTCGAGAAGGACTGCGTGGACGGGGACCCATGCACCCTGGACCTGTGCAACCCGATCACGGGTGAATGCATCAACGACCCGGTGGACATCGACGACGGTAACGTCTGCACGGTCGACACGTGCGACGCGATCACCGGACTGGTGCTTCACTTCCGCAAGAACTGCTCCGACGGAAACCCCTGCACGACCGACTCGTGCGACTCAGCAGACGGCGCGTGCGTACACGTCTTCAAGGACTGCGACGACCACGACCCCTGCACAGCCGACCAGTGCGACCCGATCACGGGCGAATGCAGCAACCTGCCGCTGTGCGACGACGGCGACCCCTGCACAATCAACCAGTGCAACAACGGCACCTGCGCCTTCCTGCCGATGGATTGCTCGGATGGTGACCTATGCACGGTCGACTCGTGCGTTGGCGGTAACTGCGTCTGGGAGCCGGTCGACTGTAGCGACGGAGACCCGTGTACTGCGGACGCGTGCGACCCGGCCAACGGCCATTGCACGCACGAAGAGATCATCCCCTGCGGCACTTGCCTCGTAAACGCGGACTGCGTCAACAAGCCCAACCTGTGCCACGATGCTTACTGCGACCTGGCCGACGGCGGCCGTTGCGTGTACCCGGAACGGTTCTGCGACGACGGCGACAAGTGTACGGCCGATGTCTGCAACCCGGCGACCGGCCAATGCCTATACGGCCCCAAATGTGACGACCTGGACCCGTGTACATACGACCTGTGCAACCCGGCAACCGGCGTGTGTACTTTCACGGATGTCGACTGCGAAGACTCCGACGCGTGTACGAACGACATCTGCGTGGGCGGACAGTGCATCCATGAAACGGTGGTGTGCGATTCCTTCAACAAGTGTCACATCGATGCCTGCGAACCGTTGGGGGGTTGCTACTGGACCGAAAAGGTCTGCGATGACGACAACCCATGCACCACCGATACGTGCGACCCGATCACGGGCGCGTGCGTGTTCGCTGGTCTGTCGTGCAATGACGGTGACGCCTGCACTATCGATTCATGCATCCCTGGCGTCGGCTGTGACCACGAAATAGTTGACTGCAACGATGATAACCTGTGTACGACGGATTCTTGCGATCGCGAGTTCGGCTGCATCAATACGCCGAGGGCCTGCGCTCCGTCCATTGACCCGTGCGTGATTGTGTCCTGCGTCCCGGCGACCGGAGAGTGCGCCTACAACTTCAAGGATTGCGACGACGACGATTTGTGCACGGCGGACTTTTGCGACGGGTCTACCGGCCAGTGCAAGCACCTGCCGACCGTGAACTGCGACGACAACCTCGACTGCACGATCGACTCGTGCAATCCCCTAACTGGCCAGTGCGAATGGGACGATTCGGCATGCTCCCCGTGCAGTGAACTCGATCCCTGCCCACCCAGCGGCAACCTGTGCATTGAAAATCACTGTGAAATCCGCGACAGCGGGTCATTCTGCGCTCTAGTGCCCAAGTTGTGCGACCACGACGAGGACGACAATTACTGCCGCAAGGGCGTCTGTGACACGACGACCGGAGACTGTTTCAATTTCGTGACTCGCGTCTGCGCGTCTGACGGGAATCCCTGCACGCTTGAATCATGCAATCCGGCGGTGGGCTGCATCAGCACTCCGCTCGACTGCGACGATCGCAATGCGTGTACGACCGACTTCTGCAACCCAGCCACCGGCCAGTGCGAACACTCTGTCGCAGTTGTCTGCGATGGCATCCCCCCGCTGGACGCGTGTCACGACGTGACGTGCAACCCTTTGACGGGTCAATGTGGGCCGAGCTTGCTCGACTGCGACGATGGCAACCCCTGCACAATCGACTCGTGCGATACGACCGTGGGCTGCCAGTACGTTTTGGACCCGGACGCCGGGTGCACCGGTTGCTTTAAAGATTCGGACTGCAATGACGGTGACTTGTGTACCGTCGACACATGTCATCCGACGTTCAAGGTCTGCGCGAACGTGCCTCTGCCCTGCGACGATGGTAACGCCTGCACGACCGATTCGTGCGTCGGCGGCGATTGCGTGAATTCACCGACGCTTTGCAACGACGGCCTGGGCTGTACGATGGATGCCTGCGACCCGGTAACGGGGTGCTCGTTCACCCCGGTCGAATGTACGCAGGACGACACCGTGTGTTACGCAGTTGCCTGCCGCGAGCCTTCAGGGCAGGGCGAGACCGAGGCCTATTACTGCGACGTCCACGAACCGATTGACTGCGACGACGACGACCTATGCACCGTTGACTCCTGCGACCCGGTTTTGGGCTGCGTAAACGCCCCGAAGGACTGCCCGCTTGGTGTCGATGCCTGCGAGGGGAGCTACTGCGACCCAGTTACAGGTGAATGCTTCCTGGCACCCGTTGTCTGCGACGACAACAGCCTGTGTACCGAGGACACTTGCGATCCGTTGGACTACGAAAACCCGTGTAACTTCGCGCCGATCGTTGAGTGCACGCCGGGGCCGAGCGCGTGTGAGCCCAACGTCTGCGACCCGCTCACGGGCGAGTGCCAGATCGACGCGCTCGACTGCGACGACGGCGACCCATGCACAGACGACTCTTGCGATCTGGTCTCGGGTTGCGTCAACACACCAAGCGCTTCATGCACGTTCTGCGATGACGACACGGACTGCATCGGCCTGGAGACTTGCCGGGTCGACGAACGCTGCTTGGAGGGGGCGTCGGGCCTGTTCCACTGCGAAAGTGGGCCGAACACCTGCGACGACTCCTTGGATTGCACCATCGATTCTTGCAACCCGACAACGGGTATCTGCGTCCACGTCCCGTTCTGCGAGCAAGACAGCGACCCATGCACGCTCCAAACCTGCGATCTGACCACCGGGAACTGCATGGCCGTCCAGGTCACGTGCGACGACGGCAACATCTGCACTGCGGACTCGTGTAACCCGGAAACCGGCTGCGTCAACGAACCGATCGAAGGCTGCTGCAACGAGGACTTCGAGTGCTCGGACGGCGAGCTCTGCACGGACGATATCTGCTTGTGGGACCACACGTGCATGAACCTCGAAACATCCTGCGACGACATGGACGTCTGCACGTCAGATTTCTGTGACCCGCTGACCGGCGATTGCAAATACGAGCAGATTCCGAACTGCTGCACCTCGGACACGCATTGCGACGACCAAAACCCGTGCTCGATGGATGCGTGCGACATGGTGAATCTGGTCTGCGTACACACAGCCAAGGACTGCACGGATCACGACGAGTGCACTCTGGACAGTTGCGATCAGGCCACCGGCGCATGCGTCAATACGCCGATCCCAGATTGCGTGCCCTAGAGTCTCGTTAGAGGCTTATCCGTCCGGCCGCACAAAGTCCTGTTTCGACCGCAAGCCACCTCTTCTACCCGCCCCGGAGGTTGACTCCCCGGACCCCAGGATCTATAAACTCAACCGTCCGAACTGGCGGGTCCTTCCCCGTCTGGAGGCACTATGAAAACCGACATGATTGTCTTTTCGGGGTCGTCTAATCGCAACCTGGCCGAGCGCGTGACACAACGCCTGGGATGTCCACTTGGCGATAGCCAGGCGGTCAAGTTCTCGGACGAAAACATCATGGTTCGGATCAAGGACAACTGCCGCGAAAAGGACGTCTTCGTGATCCAGACATCCTCGACGCCGGTCAGTGACAACCTGATCGAACTGCTGCTCTACCTGGACGCCATCAAGTATGCCAGCGCAAGGCGAGTGACCGCTGTGCTGCCCTATTTCCCCTACGTTCGCTCTGACAAGAAGGACGAACCGCGCATTTCGGTGGCGGCCCGACTGATGGCGGACCTGATCCAGACAGCCGGAGCCGCGCGAGTACTGACTATAAACCTGCACTCGGCTCAGATCCAGGGCTT
>CAZHDQ010000056.1:0-10287 GCA_964531595.1 uncultured Anaeromyxobacteraceae bacterium | reverse complement strand
CGATGCGAACGCGATTTTTGGCGGCCGCGGCGCGCGGGGCGTTGCTGGCGGTTCTGGCCGCGACGATGTGGATGGGCGGGTGCGACTGGGCGGCCGACGGTGCCGATGCGTTGGACCAACGGTTCCCCGTCGCGGATGTCCCACCGCCGATCACCAACGTCTGCGAAGGCGGGCCAGACCTGAACGACCTGGGCACGGCCAAATGCACTGGGACCAATGCCCTGGCTGGGAAGTGGCACGTCGAGGTCGCCCAGTACGGCATATTCGCGCCGCTGGGCTCGGACCTGCCGATTGCGATCACGGACCACTTCCTGGTCGACGCGGGCGACCGCCACGCGCGCATGCGCTGGACGTTTTGCGATGAGGTCCAGGACGTCACAAGCCCCGACCCCGACCTGATGTTCATAACGTCGGTCCCGGCCGCGCTCAAGGACGAGTCTAGTGCCGGGCCGCAACTGGTCGACCTGGGCTGCGACGGAATGCCTGCCCAGAAGGTCGTGTGGACCTGGGGTCTGGCCGATCCGACGCAGGACCCTTTGCCCAGTGTCAAGGACACCCAAGGAGAATGCGACCAGGACGGCGACGAGCATCCCGGCGTGACGCTTCAGGTCGTCGAGCCAGTAGAGGGGCAGCGGTACCTGGCGCGCCGGGTGACGTGGGATCTCTCGGCTGCGACCAAGGCCGGCGGCGAGTGGGCCGGCACCTTGGCCTTCGCCGTCGAGGAACAGTCCCTGGGTGCGAAGCCGACTTTGGTTGGCGCCGTTGTCCAGATCAACCCCGACACTGGGAAGCCGTCTACTTACCGGTTCCGACCCACGACCGCCGCCGATTGCGCGGAACTGCTTTCTTCCCTGAAATAAACGCGCGCAAGCGCCGGCCCCTTCCGACGGAGGTTGCCCGATGGCCATGACCCCGAACCCCACCGGCGCGTGGGACCGCTTCGTAGCGTTCCTGGTGCGGCACCGCATTGTCGCGGGGTTGCTGGCGCTGGCGATCACCGGCCTGTCCGTGGCCGGGATGCCGACCGTGCAGACGTCCGCCGATCCGACCGCCTACCTGCCCGCCAGCCGGGAGGACGTGCGGTTCTGGCACCAGATGTCCACGCGATTCGGCGCGTTCGAAGTGCTGATGATCGGCCTGGAAGAACCGGGTGCCCCGTTCACGTCCGATGGCCTGTCGAGGCTCGCCCGGATCACCGATCGCCTGAGTGAGATGAAGGCCGAGGGGATCCTGTGGTCGCGCAGCCTGACGAACGTTGCGACCCAGCATCTGGACAAGGAAGACACTGTCGTCGCGGGGCTTTTGGTGCCGTCGATCCCGCGCGAGCGCGCCGATCTGGATGCGCTGGCGGCGAAAGTGCTGGCCGACCCCCAGGTGCCCGGCGCGTTCGTCAGTCATGACCTGAAGGCGTACGTGATCTTGCTGCGCGCCGACCCTCGAAAGGATGCGGGCACGATCGCGGGCCTGGTGGAACGGGTGGTCGACGAGGAGCGTGGGCCGCTGGAAGCGGTGTACTTTGGGGCGCCATTCGTCACTCGGGCGATCGGCAAGCAAGTCTACAACCAGTTGCCCTGGGTCGTCCCGCTGTTTGCCCTGGGTCTGGCGATCGTGCTGGGCATCTGGGTGCGGCGCCCTGCCGCCATCGGGCTGGTGCTGGCGTGCGCTCTGGTGCCCTTGGTGTGGTGGATGGGCTTTTTGGGGCTGTTCGGGATCGAGGTCACGGTGCCAGTGCTCAACGGCGCGCTGCTGCTTCTGGCGGTCGGCGCGGTGGTGTTCGCCAGGCTGGCCGAGGCGCGCCACTTCGGGCGGCCGGGATTCCTGCCGCGTCGTACCGTGATGCTGTTGCTGGCCGGTATCGTCGCGTTCGGGGCGTTGGCGCTATACAACCGATTTGCCGCCGAACCGCTGCCGTTCCTGGCAAAGTTCGGCGAGGCGATGATGGTCGGCTTCGCTGCGCTGACGTTGTTTGCGTTCCTGGGCGCGGTGCCCTTGTTGTCGCTGATGCGGCCTGGTACGCCGACCGAGCCGCCGGCCGCGGTTTCCGGCCATCCTGCGACGTTGGCATCGACACCCCGGCGTATCGTGGCCGTCGTCGCCGCCGTCTTGCTGATGGCCGTGGGGCTGTGGGGCGCGTCGCGGCTGCAGTTCCAGATTGGGCTTGGCGATATGTTTGGGCCCAAAGAGGCCACTGGCCGGTCCCTGGCGTTTTTCGACCGGCACTTCGGGGGATCGGATTTCGTTCAGATCTCGCTGGTGGGCGACTTCATGGACCCAGGCACGCTGGGGAGAATCCACCGGATGGCGGATCTGCTGGAGGGGTCGGGGGTGTTTCCCGACGTGCGGGCGGCCAGCCAGGTCATCGCGTTCCTGAATACCGGCATGGGTGGCGGCGTACACTGGATTCCCCCTGAGCGTGACGCGCTGGAAAATATCTGGTTCTTCCTCGAGGGCAGCGATGACGTCCGGGCGATGGTCGACAATGATCGTCGAGAGGGCATGCTGACGCTGCGTGCGCCGGCGGGCGTCGTCGACTACCCAGCCATGGTTCGGGTAGTGGAGCAGGCGATCGAGGACTCCCGGGTCCAAGGCATCGAAGGCGCGCGGATGCGGATCGAGGCGCTGGCGCGGATCGAAAACGTCCACCTGTCCGAAGGCCGCCTGGAGGCTGTGCTGGCGGCGGCGGCCGGGCCGGGCGACCCGAAGCGGCGCGCGGCGCGGATGGCAGGCATCCTGGACGATCTGCACGCGTACATGGTGTCCGACGCGTCGCCGTTCCCGATCTCAGACGAGGGGTGGACCCGGCTGGCCGCGTTGCTGGGCGGCGAGGAGCCCGCGCTCGAAGGCAGCTTGGGGGCTGCGATCGCATTGCTTCCCGAGTATCGCCAACTGGACGCCCCGGAGGACCTCGCCGGTCGCGTCGCGCAGATGCTGGTCATCCGCGTGCGCAATCTGGACCGGGAGCGGAGGAGCCTGGAATTAGTCGGGGATCTGGTGGCGGGCCTGGGTAACGAAGCGGCGCAGGGCGCGTTCCGGACCCGCGCGCGGGGCGTGCTGGCGGATCTGCTGCACGGGGATCGCGATCCAGGCGCACTAAAGACCCGGATTAGTGGCTTCCCGGCGATGATCCCGGGGATCGAGGCGATGCTGTCTCGCGGGCTGAGGGCGTCAGTGCTGGTGCTTCTGGGCGTGTTCGCGCTGCTGGCCCTCGCGGGTGCCTGGCGCTACCCACAACACGTCCGGGCGATCCCCGAAGCGCTGGTTGCGACAGTCGTTACGTTCGCGCTGGGTGCCACGCTGGGCGTCCAGGTCGATTCGGGTTCGGCGACACTGTACCTGCTGCCGGCGACGGTAACGTGGTTCCTGTCTCCCAGCCTGGCGGACCGCGATGCGTGCCGGTGGCGCTGGCCCTGGGCCTTCGCGTCGGCGGTCGCCCTCGCCGCGCTCAGCTTGGTGCTGATCGGAGTGATGCCGGTGATCCGTCTGGGCGTGGTCCTGTCGCTGGGCCTGGCGGTTCCGGTGCTGGCGACCGCGGCAGGCGCATGGCTGTGGGACCCGATTCAGGCGGGGCGGGAACTGTTGAAGGGTGTGCGAAACCGTTGATCTGGTCGCCTCAACCCTCGCAGATGCACGGTTCATCGATCAGGAATTCGTCGTGGATAATCCCCTTGCGCATCTTGGCCTGTAGGATCCAAGCGAAGACCGTCTTGTGGATGGCGTCGCGTGCCGGTTCGCCCTTCCAGCGCGATGCGTAGAAGCGCGTCCGGTCCCAGATCGCCGGCCAGGTGTAGCCGTCACGGGTGACTTTCGCATGAATCGCGACCACGTCCCTGTCGGCCATCGCCGGATGCAGGTAGTTCAACGTCCGCGAATCGTCCAGCCGCCCGTCCGCCTGCAGGCGACGGTGCAGTCGGGTACCCGGCAACGCCTTGACCGGCGATATCACCGGGATCAGGTGCATTTCGCGGCAGAACTTCAGGGTGTCTTCGTACGTCTCGAGGGTGTCGTCGTCGTAACCGATCACGAACCAGCCTGACAAGATGATCCCGCGGTCCTGCAAGTGGCGGATGTTCTCACGCATCCGGTCTAAGACCTCGTCCGCCGACCGCGCGCCCATCTTGCGGATGGCGCCGCTACGTTCGAGCGTGGCAGGATTGACCGATTCCATGCCCACCATTGCGTACAGCAGGCCGGCATCGACCGCGCGATCGATCACCTGGCGCCCGCGCGGGTCCGCAGCGGCGTCCAGGTTGGCTTGTCCCGTCCAGAAGCGGCGCTTAGGTAGCCGGGCGACCGCGTCGTACAGTTCCATGTAGTATTTGTAGGTAGACGGCTTGCCGAACACCGTATCGTCCAGCAGGTAGTAGTAGTTCTTGAAACTGTCGATCTCGCTGACCACGTCCGCTACGTGGCGATGACGGAACGCCTTGCCGAAAAGCGACGACACTGAGCAGAAGTCGCAGTCGATTGGGCAGCCCCGCGTCGAAAAGACCGTGTCGAAGCGGTAGTTGCGCCGAAACAGGTGGCGCAGCGGTGTCGGCACCTGGGTCAGGTCGGCGTAACCAGCGATCTGGTGGACCACATGTCCGCTCTCGCCGACGAACGGCTGTGGCGAGCAAACGTAAAAATCCTTGAGCGCCCCTCGGACTGCGTCCTCGACGATCACGGGCCACAACGGCTCGCCCTCGCCGATAGCCACGGCATTCGCGTGCCGGATCGCCCGCATCGGCACCGCCGAAACCTGCGGCCCGCCCAGCACGACCGGGATCCCACGTGCCCGGAAGGCGGCGGCCAGGTCGTAGGCTCGGGGCTCGCCCGTCAGCCGGACACTGATCCCGACCAGGTCGTATTCAACCTTGGTGTCGACGTCGTTGTCCCACAACAGGTCGACGAACGTGTAGTCGTGGTCGGGCGCCGTGGCTGCCAGCAGCGGCAGGGACAAGGGCATGAACGGATCATTGCGACGCAGTGGATCGCTTCGCGATGCAGCGAGGACCATCAGTATGCGCAGGCGCCGAGCCACCGGGACGTCTCTCCGGAAAGGGGCCGCGAAACCTACCATCCAGGGGGTGCTTTTTCAATCGGCAACGACCGGAACCCTCGAATTCCGTGGGTTGTCGAATCGGGTTATCCTTGCGATAACCTGTGGGGCCAACGTGCCACGCGAAGGAGGTTCGATGCACCGTGTCCGGATAGCCACCGTAACCCTGTTCTTGCTGACACTGTCCGCATGCGCTGCTGCGTCTGGGGGAGCAGATGCGGCAATCGGCCCGCTGGATTCAGTGGCCGAAGCACCGTCTGGGGAACCGTGTACCGTGCTGTTCGGGCTACCGAACGAAAAGACCGGCCTGACGGATGAGCAGTGTCGCCCCGCCTGCGACTGCGAGGGGCGACGCTTCGAGCCACCGGTCTACGACGAAGCATGGATCGCCGAATTGGCTGCCCGGGTACTGGAGACGCCGATGATGGCGCTCACCGAGGACCCCTACGCGCGGCCGGACCTGCCCGTCCCGTCACCCGGCAAGGTCTGCGGCGTACTGCCCGGAATCGACACGCCCGACGGCTACCGGCTGAAGACCTACGACGGCGCCACTCAGGCCGCGGCTGACGGTGCGAAGGTGTCCCACGAGGGGGCCTGCGGATTGTGCTCGTCGCTGGGGGATCTGGCGGTGTACATGCGCAACCCCGACCTGACCGACCCGGTGCGCTCGTGCGGCATCCTCGGCATGCTCCAGGGCGATGAAGGGATGATGGATTGCCTGCTGGAACTGGGCTTTTCTGTCCCGTGCGCGACGATCTGGTTTTACAACACCAAGCACACGCAGGCTAAATGTGAGGCAATCTGCGTCAAGTTGCTCAAGGCCCCGTACCATGCGCCAGATGGCACCCTTAATGCGTGCCTCCTGTGCGACGAAAATGAAAGCGGGCCGGTGTTCAAGGCGGTCGCGGGCCGCACGCGGCGCAACACGGGGCTGCCATCGTCAATGTGCCGGCCCTGCGCTGAGGTGCTGGGCGTCATCCACGAATACCCTTAGGTCGTAAGGGGCGCAGGGCGCGGACCCAGTGGTGCTCTGTCGGGTGCCGAGGCTACAGATCGCCTCCCAGTTCGACCGAATACACCAGGGAACCCTTCGGGAAGTCCAGCAGACGCGCCGCGATTTCGGGCTGGTGTACCTGGGCGGCGCGATCGCCAGTTACGTAGCGATCGATCAGCGCTTTTGCCCCGGCCACGTCGCCGGTCGCCTTGATGCGGACCACTTCGGCCATCAGTTCGCGGGCTGCGTCTGGGACCAGGTCGAAATGCAGTCGGAACTTTCCTACCGCTTGTCCGGTGATGGCGTCGACCGTTTCTTCCCAGGTCAGCGCACCGCGGTCCATCAGAAAGCCGATCTGGATCGCGGACAGTTGGCTGTAAGGTTTCGGGTTACCCGACGGCGAAAACAGTCCTTGGGAAAGGTGCCCGAACGACCATGCCAGGGCGTGGACGTACATCTGCCGCGCCTCGGTGTCGGTGATCACGCCGGCCTTGCGCAGCAGGTCGGTGAAGAACCACGATCCGGTCTGGGCCTTCAATTCTTCAAGGGTGGTGGATATCTGCCCACCAAAAATCGCGCGCGGGGCGCTGCCGTCGATTTTGTAATCGGAATGCGGACCCAGGTTGTGGGTCGCCTCGTGCAGGATGATGTCCAGCAAGGCGACACGCCGATCGTCGGTGTAGTCGTCCATCGTCGCGTCGTGCAGCATCCGCGAGGCCTTCTCGTGCGCCATCGTCCGGCTATCAGGGTCGGTGTAAAGGTTCGTCATCACGACCGTGCGACCACGGCCCTCGGTCGCGACCTTGCCCCAGTTGGGCAGCGACTGGCCGATCGTTGCGCCCAGCGGCGACCGGGAGTTGCCGGCGTTGACGACTATTTCGATGAAATCGGGCATCGCGAACCGCACGTTCCGCGGACTGTATGCCGGCGCGATCTAGCCCAGCGACTGCTCCATCCGCGTGCGCAGCTTCGACAGCCTATCTTGAAGCTCCAGTGAACTCCGGTCGACCCGGGCGAACGACACGTGGAAGCCTGCCTTGGATTGGCACAGGTCCCAGTACGTCTCGTCCGGGCCGATTCGCAGGTACCAGCCGCTGTTCCGGGCATTCATCGCGGCCCATGCCTCGTCGGCGGCAGCCCAGTCGTTCGTGCGAAAGCCGGTGGCGGCGGCGGACAGGTAGCGGGCGAAGGACTTTTCCTTGGCAACCCGCGCGGCCTTGGCGGCCAGGTCCAAGTCGTCGGCAACCGCCTTCATCTCGTCGCCGTAAGCCGTCGTCAGAGGAAGTGCGACCAGGCTGCCTTCGAACTTGCGCACGACCGTGAATGGGTCCAGCAGTTGCACGTTGTTCGGTTGGTTTCGCAGCGTTTCGCACAGTGCGATGTCCTGGTCCATGTCCGACGGGTACGGGTCCCAGCGACGTGGCGGGAAGTCTGGAAGCGCGTTGCAAAACGGGTTGTTTTCGGTCTGGGGCGCCGTGCACCACGGCCCCTGATTGCGGTCGAACAGCATGGCGCTTTCCGGGGTGTCGAGGGCGCCTGGGGTGGCCAGTCCCGCCGCGCCCGACTGGCGCTGGAAGAGCCTGCCCACGCGATCGGCTGCCCGCAGGATGTGGCGGACCATCGCCTTCTCGGCGGTCGGCAGACGGGACAGATCCGTCCGCACCAGCGTGGGGAATCCCTGGTCCAGTTCCAGGCGTACGGCCTCCAGGCGGCGGGCCTCGACCAGGCCGCGATAGGCCTTTTCGAAGCCGGGGGTCAGCGTGTCGGCGGTCACGAACGGGTTGTATCCTGTCAGCACGCCTAGCGGTACCAGTTCAGCGGGTTCGGGCACGCCGACGACCGCTTCATCGAATGCCCAGAACAGCGGAACGCCGGTCTGCGCGGCCAATCGGTTGAAGTCGTCGCGGGTCAGCGCGGGCAGACCATAGACGGTTGAGACCGGCTCGGCAGTGGCGGTCACGGTGATCGCTAACGACAGCAACATGACCACGGCTGCGGCCAGGATAGGGCGGATGGACATGGGGACCTCCGTGGAAGACTAAACCGGGTTCCGCGTGGATGGTACCGCCCAAAGGCGTCGGCGAAAAGACGCAAAGGGTGGGGGTGAACACGCCTACTTGCAGAAAAAGCAGGAAAGGTCGTCGGGATCGAAGTCCTTTTCTGCGACGTTTGCTGCGACCAGGACCGGGTCCCAGACCGGTGAAAACGGAGGGGCGTAGACCAGGTCAAGGTTGCCCACGTCACGGACCGTCATGCCAGCCCAAATCGCGGTCGCGAAGATGTCGCAGCGCTTGGCCACGCCGCCGCCGACCAGTTGCGCGCCGACCACCCGGCCGTCATCCTTGCGCGATAACAGCACGATCCGGATTGGTTGGCGGTCGGGCATCCCGTGCGCCGTATCCCAGCCGTCGACCACCGACACCGCGACGTCGATACCGGCTGCTTGCGCCTCGTCCCGCCCCAGCCCGGTGCGGGCGGCGTCGGCGCCCAGAGTCCTGAACACCGCGGACCCGATCATGCCCTCCCAGACCGCATGCCCGCCCGCAGCATTTTCGCCGGCGATCCGGCCCTGCTTGTTCGCGTTGGTCCCCAGGGGAACCCAGACGTTCTTTTGTAGCAACCGGTGCCACTGCTCGGCGCAGTCCCCGGCGGCCCAGATTCCTGGCAAGTTCGTGCGCAGTTCCCGGTCCACGGCCACTGCGCCCTTGTACCCCAGCGTAATCCCGGACCGGTCCGCCAGCGCGGTGGCCGGCCGGACGCCGATGGCGATGACCACCAGATCGGTCGCCACTGTGCCACTGTCAGTCTGAACGGTGGTCACCCGACCCTCGATGCCTGCGAACCCTTCGACAGTGACGCCCTCCCTCAGAGCAACGCCACCGGTGACGAGCGCCTTGTGGACCGGCTGAATCGCCTCGGGTTCCCAGTCAGCAAGGATCGAAGGCAGCTTCTCGATCACTGTGACCGCTAGGCCCATATCGGCCAGTACGTGGGCCATCTCCAGTCCGATGTATCCGCCGCCGATCACGGCCGCGCGTCGAGGCGAGCGCCGTTTCAGAAAGTCCTTTATTGCCTTGCCGTCGACCAGGTCGCGCAGCGCGAACACCCCGTCAAGGTCAACGCCGGGCCATGGTGGGCGGATTGCCTCGGCGCCGGTCGCGTATACCAGTCGGTCCCACTCCAGCGTCTCGTTCGCGCCGGTGAGTCGGTCGCGGGTTGTCACCGTTCGATTCGCCGAATCGATCGCCGTGACCTCCACGTTGACCCGGGCGTCAACGCCGCGCTTCGCTCGAAACTCCTCGGGCGAGATAACGACCAGTCCCTCCATCGGCGCGTCGGGGCGCAACAGGTTGTATGGCATGCCGCATGCGCCGTAGGACACGAACGGCGTGCGCTCCAGTGCGATCACGCGCAGGGACGGGTCCATACGGCGGGCCTTGCTGGCCGCGCTCATGCCGGCCGCGACGCCGCCGACGACGATCATGGTCGCCATGGGGACCTCCTGGTTGAAGACGCCCATACTTTAGCAGAAGCGTGCGCAGTGCCGGTTTTTCAGGCGGGAAGCAGGCGAAATTTCGATACAATGTGCGTGGGTTTCGGGCTGGAAGTCCGGCGCCGTAAACCGGGAGGACAGGGACATGATGCGGTCGATGTCGATAGGAGCGGCCTCCTGGCTGGCGGCGGTGATGCTGGCGTGCGGCGGGACGGGCGCCGATGGGTCGCCAGACCTTGGGTTAGCGGCCGATGTGCATGGAGCGGATGAACGACCGACTGATGCCGCGAGCGATCCGGGGCGGTCCGACACGCCCGAGACGGACACCCCTGCCGACGTGGGCACGGACGCGGACACGGATGCCGACGCCGCGCCGCCGCAAGACGCGACGACGGACGTGGCTGATGTACCCGCCGGGCCATACACTCGGTCCGAGGAAGGCGACCCCGTGTCGGCGGCGGACCTGGCCGACCTTACAGATTTGTATCTGGAGCTGCTGGAAAAGACACGATATTTCGACGTGCTCGACGAGCGCATACACGGCTGGCCGCGTTCCGACCCCCAGGAACGGTACTGGTACGGCACCTGGTGGAGCGGCGTCCAAATCATCAAGCAGGACGGGGCGATAGCTTACCTGCACTCGGCCGACGGGGCCGACAATAACGGCATGCGCACTGCGCCGATGCTGGACGCTGCGTGCTTCGCGATGCGGCTTTGGCAGCAACCGCGCGACATTGACCTGGTCCGCCGGATGGTCCGCGG
>CAZHDQ010000055.1:0-10292 GCA_964531595.1 uncultured Anaeromyxobacteraceae bacterium | reverse complement strand
AACTACGCCTACGGCATGTTGTACGCCGACGTCTGGAAGGCTGTTGCCCGAGCTGGGCTCGACCCGGGGCTGGGAATCGTGCATCGAACAATCCGCTCCCCAGGGGCACTGGTGTACGACCTGATCGAGGAGCTTCGCGCACCCCTGGCCGACCGGTTGGTGTTCGCGCTGATCGGACGTGGCTGGCGGCCCGCGCTGAAGGAGCATTCCATTTCGGTCCTGACCCCGAGGAACCGCTTCCTGTTGGCTCGCTCCTGGCGCTCCCAACGGGATCAGGTCATTCGGCGAGGACGTTCCGACGTCAAGGTGAAGGATCTCGCAACCATTCAAGCGAAGGCGTTGCGGGATCTGTTCACGGGCCAGGCGGACCGGTATCCCGCCTTCCGATTCCGATGGTAGGGGACTCCCAGGGAAGGCCCCTGCGGTTGTGGGGCTTCGCTGGGGGCACCGCGGGCGGGTTGGGCACGGGAGAGGCGCGGCAAACGGGTCAGTCGTAGTAGAACATCCCCATCCGATCAAACGTGATCGCGCCCAGGAAGTTCATCGCCAGCGACAGCGCGAACGCGACGTAGAAACCACGCCCGAAGCGCCGGTTCCCGACGGCCAGTAGGACAACCAGATAGGGCATGAAGTCCAGCGCGAACCGGTAGCCGAACTGGGCCCACCCGGTGTTTTGGTAGAACAGGTTGGGGATCGCCACGATGGCCGCTGTGATCGCCAGATTGCGACCGAACGCACCGAATTCCTTGGGCCACAGCAGGAAAATCAGCGCCGGTGTCGTAAACAGCAACGACAACCCGTGCCGAGTGATGTGAATGAACGGAATGACCCCGTCGAACACCGGCGGGTTCGTGATCGCGGCTGCCAGGTTGTTTTTCAGGAACCACCACGAGAACAGCCCGTGATCGCGGATCGACGGCCGCGTCCCGTTGGCCAGGTACTTGTGTCCGAATTCGAAGACGTTTTCGAAACGCCCGAAGTTGTAAGCCATCAGCGCGAACCCGACTAACAAGATCGGGATCGAGAACACGACGCCCTTGCGCAGAATCGGCCCCCATCCCGGCCAACGCAACCTGTCGCCATCACGCAGCATCTCGAGGGCAAAAAACGGGAACGCGAAAGCGATTGGGGTGCGCGTCGCCATGCCCAGAGCCAGCATCAGGCCGGCCAAAAACGGGTGCCGCGCCTCGATCGCCAGCAACACGTAAAGCGTGTGCAGCGTGATCCCCATTATCAACGCGGTAAACCACACCTCACCACGGATCGCCGAGAACAGGTTGACCGTGCCGAACGTGAACAAGATGGTCAGCACGACATTGTCGCGCACAGACCGTTTCGAAAGGCCGCGCGTCCGCAGGAATTCCAGCAGCAGGAACATCAGCAACGCGTTGAGCGCGGCGTTTAGCACCGTGAACAGCACGTCGTTGAAGTCGTAGCCCCAGATCAGATAGAACGGCATCATGGCCACGGCCGGGAACGGCGGGAACGACATGAAATACTTCGTTTCGTCGCACCGGCGCGGTGGGGTGCCGCAGTCGCTGGCGATGTCCAGAGCTGGGTCGATGATCCGCTGGGTCCCATCGAAGGCGGCAAAGCGCTTCTTTTGTTCACCCTGCTGGTCGGACCAGGGAAACACGCCCTTGACCCAGGTCCCGTCGGTCAATTTGATGACGCGAACGCTGGCCCAGTCGTTCCAGCCCACACCCTTCCCGGCTCCGTCGGTCAGGTGGCGATCGATGGCCTCCTGGTAGCCCTTCGGGTCGTCGTCGACCGGACGCTGGCCACGGAAGCGCTTCGGCGTGTCCGTGTCGATTCGTCCCTCCAGGAACGAATGCGCAAGGTCTATGAAGTGGAAGTGCTTTGAGGGCCCCAGCACGTTGTCCCAGGAAAACAGCGACAGCCCGATAGCGCTGGCGACAAAGATGAGTAGTTCTACCCGCCGACGCCTCAAAAAATCTCGGATCCGATCCAAGCCCGCCTCCGTCCGCGCCAGGGCGGGGCGCAATATACCAGAGCGGCGGGGCTTCTGCTATCCTAGCCGGCACATTCCCGCCCGCTCGCGGCCCGGTCCGCACCGCGGGTCCAATTGCAAACTGGGGCGGGAATCCCTGGAGGCGACGATGCCGCTGGTCCAGTTGCATCAGGTGTCCAAACGCTTCCCGAACGGGACGCAGGCGCTGTCTGGCGTGTCCTGCATCATAGAACCCGGCGAGTTCGTGTTCCTGGCGGGGCCCAGCGGCGCTGGCAAGACTACGTTGCTTCGGCTGCTGCTTCGGATGGAAACCGCATCCGAGGGCGACGTCCTGCTGTTCGGGCGCAACCTGGCCGCGCTGCGGCGGTCCTCGATCCCATACCTGCGACGCAATATCGGGTCGATCTTCCAGGATTTCCGCCTGCTGGCTAATCGGACGGTGTTCGACAACGTCGCAGTGGGCTTGCACATCCTGGGTCTGTCACGTCGGGAAATCCGGCGGCGCGTCGACCACGTTCTTTACGACTTGTCGATCGATCGTTTCGCGGCGGCCTATCCTTCGATGCTTTCCGGTGGCGAGCAGCAACGAGTCGCGATTGCGCGCGCTTTAGTCATGCAACCGGCGCTGGTGCTTGCCGACGAGCCCACGGGCAACCTGGACTGGGACCTGTCGAATGACATCGTCCGGCTGTTCGACGAACTGCATGCCCGGGGCACCACCGTGATCATGGCGACGCACGATCGGTTCCTGCTGGAAGCGTTCCCACGTCGGACGCTGCTCCTGAACAAGGGGTTCCTGATCGAGGACCAACCCGCGGCGGCGAAACCGGCGGAAACAGGTGACGGACCGGCGATCGCGTTGCCGCCGGACGCCCGATGCGAAGTCTTGGACGAACACACGGACAGCCCTGATGCGGAGGCGACGCCATGAGCGGAACCTTCGTCACTGGGCTGCGGCGCACGCTCCACGCACTGGCCGAGGGCTTGAAAGGCCTTGTCGTGTCACCGGGTCAGACCTTGGCCTGCATTGTGTCGCTGGCGGTGGCTGGGTGCTTGGTTGCCCTATCGGCGTCGTTTGGTGGCATGGCGGTCAAGGTCCTCGACCGCGCTGGCCGCAATACTCAAGTTTTGATCTACCTGAAGGAGGGCGTTCCCACCCGGCAGGTCACGGCACTGATGGACCAAGTGAAGGACCGCCCGGACGTCGCGTCGGTGGCCTATCTGAGCGCCGAGCAAGACCGTGCGCTCAACGCCGCGCTGCTGCCGGCCGACGTCGTAGCCACACTGCCCGCGGACGCGATCCCCGGCCAGCACGCCATTGAGTTGGCCTTTCGGCCTGAGGCGGCCGACCCAGCATCGGTCCGCGCATTGGCGACGTTCCTGAAATCACTGGAGGGCGTCGACGTCGTCGCGGAACCCCCAGTCGGCGCGGCCCGGGTCCAGGCGCTCTCCTCGGCGGTCGAATTCGCCAGGGTAGTCGCCACCTTGCTTGCGTCACTGCTCCTCGCCGGCACCCTGTTCTTCGTCGTGGGCACGCTGACACGGACCATGGAATCGCGACACGCGGAAATGGCCATCCTGCGCCTTCTGGGCGCGACAGATCTGCACCTGAAGGCGCCTCTGTATATCCAGGGGATGTCCCAGGGCCTACTGGGCCTGCTGGGCGGCGCCCTGGCGGCACTGACGATCACCGAAGCCACGAACGGCTACCTTTCCGCCACCCTGGGCCTGGCCGATCCCTTTCCGTTCCAGCCGACGCCGACATTTGTGTTGGCCGCGATCGGTGGACTGCTCCTGGGGGCACTGGCCGCGGCCATCGCGTCGGCCCGGAGGCTGCCGTGAGGCGCCGCGCGACCACATGGGCAACTGTTGCTACAGCCATCTGGGTGGCCTGCTCCTGGGCACGCGCCGAAGAAGGGGTTCGCGAGGCGCCGCAAGACACCATGCTCCACCGCGAACGGTCCATCCTTGAGGCCCTGGACGACTACGTGTTCGAGGCACGGCGGGCCGAACAGGCGCTGGTCGATGCCGAGGATGCCCGCCGTGTGTCCGAGAGCCGGTTGCGCGCGGCCGCCACCACGCTGGCAGAGTCCCGGTTGCTGGAGGCCGAGACACGAACACGGCTCCAGGTCACGCTCCGTATGGCCCGAACGACCGCGCCCTACGCAACCGACGCCGCTTTGGTGCTGGGCGGCGAGGACCCGACGCTGACTCGTCGCGGCGCGCTGCTGGACCGTCTGGGCCGGCGCCAAGGGGACGAACTGGGTCGCCTGGTCCGAGTCGTTCGCGAGGCGACGGTCGCCGAGTTTGTCGCAGGGATCGAACGCGCAAATTCCCACGCTGCCGCCCAGGTCGAGCGAGGCGCCCGCGCCAAGCTGGAAACCGAAACCGCCGCCCGCCGCGCCCTGCTGGCCCGCCTGGAACAGGACCGCTCACTGCACGCCCGTCGCGCAAAGGAACTGTCGCAGGCCGAACGGGATCTGGTTAGCGAGATCGAGTCGCGACTGTCCGATCGGCCCGCCCCGGTGCGGTTCGACCAACTGGTAGGCAAGATCCCGCTGCCGCTGGTCGACGCATCACTGGCCATCCCGTTTGGGGACATTGTCCACCCGACATTTGGAACTCGAACGCCGCACCCCGGCCTGACGCTGGCCTACGAAACAACGCGGTCGCGCAATGTGCGTGCGGTAGCCTTCGGGCGGGTCGCCTGGATCGGCAGGATGCGCGGATTCGGCACCGCAGTGGTCCTGGACCATGCATCGGGCTACTTCACGGTTTACGCAGGCCTGCACGCGACTTCTGTGACCCCGGGCGACGTTGTCCGCACCGGCGCCTTGCTGGGGCAGGTCGCGGCACCCCCGGGCGAAAAGAACGCGCTGCTGCACTTCGAGCTACGCCACGGGGCGGACGCCGTCAACCCGCTGCCCTACCTGGCTCCGGGACAGCTACGGAGGCGCCCTTGAACCGATCAGTACTAGCGATGCTGACCGCGATCCTGGTCGTATCCTGCGCCCACGCTCCCGCACCAGTCATCCGCGAAGCCGCCCCGGCAACCCAGCGAGAGTCCCGTGTGCCCGTCGGCTGGCCAGGCCCAAAACCCCTGGACGTACGGCCCCTGCCCCTGATCGCGATCGTGATCGACGACGTCGGGCAGTCGTTCGAGGCAATCGACCCATTCGTCGCCCTACCTCTGTCGCTTTCGTTCGCGGTGCTGCCGTTCCTGGACCACGCGCCAGAGATCGCCCGCGATCTGGCCGCCCTGGGTCGCGACGTACTGGTCCACGTCCCTATGGAACCGTGCGATCCCGGGGCAATCAATGGCCCAAGATTCCTGAGGACGGGTATGGACGACACGACCTTGCGCGCAACACTTGCCGGCCACCTGGATCGCGTGCCCGGCGCAATAGGTGCCAACAACCACATGGGATCGCGCCTAACGCCAGACCTGGACGCGATGCGAGTGGTCGTCTCGACGCTGAAGGACCGCGGCCTGTTCGTTCTGGATTCGAGGACATCAGCGGACACTACGCTGCTGACGGTGGCGACCCAGGCCGGGGTTCCCGCCATGCGGCGCCACGTGTTTTTGGACGATGACGATGCCCCTACGGCCATCCGCGAGCAGATCGACGAAATGATTCGGATCGCTAAGGTTTTGGGGTGTGCAGTGGCGGTCGGTCACCCGCGTCCCGGCACCTACGATGCACTACGAGAACTGGCATCGCGTGCCGACCCAGGCGTGCGGTTCGTCCCGGTGTCCCGGCTGGTTAACGTTCCTTGCGGTCGCCTTGATCCGCCGCCGCGAACGCGTTAGGAACAATGAGCAGGCATCGGTAGCTGCCCTCGCCGTCGCTGCGCGTGGTCAGCCCTGGATGATCTCGCAGTGCCATATGCACCAACCGACGGTCCTGGGGGTTCATCGGGCTCAGTCGCACGATCCGGCCGGTGGACAAGGCCTTTTCTCCCATACTTCGAGCGAGCGCACCCAGCGTCTCCTCGCGGCGGTCCCGGAACCCCTCGGCGTCCAGAACAACCAACTTCCGGCCTTCGGGGAATCGGTTGACGATCTTGTTGACCAGAAACTGGAGCGCAGCCAGCACCTCGCCATCCCGACCGATAATCGTTTCCTGCTCTTCCGACTGGATATTAAACAGGATCTGGTCCTCGGTCTCGTTCAGAGTGATTTCAGCCACGACGCCCAGATTCTGCAACAGCCCCGCCAAAGCCTCTCGAGCCTTGGGCGCCTTGTCCGGGTCGACCGGGGTCCTGGGCGGTTCCGGCGGCTCGGCCTCGGCCCGAGCCCGCGCCTCGTCGGCCGCGATCATGCCCTGCGCCAGTCCGGTGTCCCCGGGCCACAACTGGGCCCCGTTCCGGCCTTGACCGGTCCGCGAATTACCCCACCTTGGCCGGCCTCTTCACCATTTTCCCGATCAGCCCACGGTTGACCACCTGCTGATGCGCGATCGACAGCACCGTGTTCACCAGGATGTAGAACACCAACCCGGACGGCAGGAACAGCATGAACGACGTGAACATGATCGGCATCATCCACAGCATCATCTTGGCCTGCGCCGGATCGCCCGCCTGCGGCGTAATCTTTTGCTGCAGGAACATCAGCGCACCCAGCATCACGGGCATGACGAAATACGGGTCGTGCGCCGACAGATCATGGATCCACAGGAACAACGGCGCTTGGTACAGATCTACCGCCCCGTAAATCGTTCGGTACAACGCGATCCAGATCGGCATCTGTAACAGCATCGGCAGACATCCACCTAGCGGGTTGACCTTCTCGCGCTTGTACAGGTCCATCGTCGCCTGATTCAACTTGACCTTGTCGTCCTTGAACTTCTCTTTCAGGACATCGATTTTCGGCTTCAGGCCCGCCATGCGCTTCATCTGCGACATGGACTTCTGGGTCCAGTACAGGGTCGCCAGCTTCACGATCAGCGTTAGGAAGATGATCGCGAGGCCCCAGGACGGGACAATGCTGTAGGACAGGCGCATCAGCCACAGCATCGGCTTCGCCAGGATGCCCAGGATCCAGAAATTTATGGTGTCATCCAGGCCGGCACCGGCGACCTTGAGCGCATCGAAATCCTTGGGCCCGGAAAATGTCGTGAAGCTGAAACTCCGCGTGCGACGCCCCATCATCGCGGTCTTGGCCCGGATACCCTCGTCACCCATACCGGCGATGGACACCGCATCGATGGCCCGCATGTCCTCGTCCCCGGTCAGTCCCAGCACGCGCGCCGCCTCGGCGCATGACATTCGATCGGCGAACCGCCCTTCCGGCTTGACGAAGGTGGGCAAACAGGACTCTGCGCCTGATCGCAGCGAGAACGGACGCCCCTCGTCATCCCCCCACTGCAGCGCAACCGTCATCAGACCCGACGGATCGGCGCCCGCGATGCACTGGGTCAACGCTGGGCCTTCCGGGATCGCCGCCGTCAGGAAATATCGCGTGTTGATCCCGGCGAACTGCGCGGGGCCGGGAATTTTAAACCCTGGCTCGTCAATTAGTTTCTTGCGATCCTTCTTGCCAAGATCGCCGGAGACCATGCAGACGGCCTCGGTAATGTCGGGAGGGGCTGTGAAAAACGCACCGCCGCAGGTCCCGCCCTTCTCGCCGTACGGATTTTCCCAAGCCGTGATCAGCAACCGGATGCGGCCGATAACGTCGGTCGGTCCCAGGTTGATCAGGCGGATCCGCCCTTCCATTCGGTAGTCGTCCACCAGCGTCCAGGTGCGCTCGACGAACAGGTCCGAATCATCGACCGCAGGGTCCGGCCAGACCATCGTCACGCTCTCGGCGCTTCGTGCGACGATGGTGAAGACGGGGTCGCTGCCGAAGACGCTCCAGAACCCGCCGGTCCGACGACCCATCGAGGGGTCGCGTTTCCAGGTCCGTGTAATCTGGGGGCCTTCCAAGTCCTCGAAGTTCAACGAAAACGGGAAATAGGCATAGTCCCAGGTCGAAACCATGTCCTTCGGGCCGGCGGCAGTCTTTTCGGCCGGCGGGTGGACTGGGCCAGGCGCAGGCTTCTTCGGCTCGCTCTGGGCGAACTGGGGAATCAGCAACTGGAACGAGCGGAGCGCCGCGCTGTATGTCGAGATTTCGGCAATCGACACGCCGGTGCGCATCAACTGGACAGTCTGCTCCCATCCCGCCGGTGGCAGGGGTTGGTCCGCCCGAGCAGGCACGGCCGTCACCAACAGCAGCCCCAGCAACGGGAGCAAAGCCGTCAATCGGGCGCGGGACCTGTAGGTAAAACGGGCGATCGATTGCGTCGTCACAGGCGTTCAACCTCGTTTTTCCGGAACGGGGTCGAACCCGCCCGGGTTGCCGGGATGGCACCGAAACACACGGCGCGTGCCCAGGAACAGGCCGCGCCAGAATCCGTGGGTGCGCAGGGCATCCACCATGTACTGGGAGCAGGTCGGCTGGAAGCGACAAGAGGGCGGCAGGAAAGGCGAGATTGCCAGGCGGTAGAGCTGGACCATCAGGATGGCCAACATGGCGGGGATGCGCACCACAAATCGAAGCCAACGAGCAATCTGCCCCGACCGAGCCTGCCCATCGCCCCGGATCCCGGCCTCAGGAAGGTTCGGGACCGAGTACTCCAAGTCGGCGGACGGCATCGACCAACTCCGTTTCCACGGCGGCGAACCCGGGGGCAAGCCGCCTCTCGACCGGTACGCCGGGCCGTTGCTTCGGCGCGGTGCGACCCGGCGCAGGACGGGCCCGTCCTTGGGCGGCACGCACGGCGACGACGAGATCGATCGGGGGAAGCCGAAACTGCAAGCGCAGGCGAAACACTTCGCGGACCAGGCGTTTCCACCGGTTACGGCAGGCAGCCTTCCCGACGCGGCGCCCAACGGCCAGCCCCAGGCGTGGTCCGTCGCAATCACCCGAGGCGACAAAGACGATCAGGTTCGAGGTGTGAACCTTGCGCCCCTTGCGCATCACGCGTTCGAAGTCGGCTCCCCGCAGGAGTCGGCGGGACCTGGGAAAGTCCGCGTTCACGGCCCCCCCCGACGACGCCTCACTTCCCCGGAGCCGTCGGCGCCAGGGACTTGCGCCCCTTCGCACGCCGGCGCGACAGCACCTTGCGCCCCGCTGCCGTGGCCATGCGCGAGCGGAACCCGTGGGTCCGCAAGCGCTTGATCCGGCTGGGCTGGTATGTCCTCTTCATGGCATCTGTCCTGTTGGCTCATCGCGGCCTCCATGACCGCGACCGGAAAATCGAATCACCGCGGCACAACCCGCGAACCCGAAACATTGTAGGCAGATACTGATTGTTGTCAACGAGAATCGCAGTCAAGCAATCCTTCGAAATCTGAGGAATGCCCCGGTTCACAACCAGCCGTGGACGTCATGCACCGGGAGAACCGCTTTCGGGCGCCGTGGTCGGTGCATCACGTTCAGTTTCGGTGACGGTTTCGCCGGGGCGCAACCCGGCATCTACCTTGTCGACTCGCAACCTGTGGATGTAGCCCTTGGCACCGTTCGGGGCGATGCACGCGTACCACGACCCCTCGATACCGGTCAGGGTCACCTCCTCGCCTCGCTTCAGCATCACAACCCGCTCGCCGATGAACTGCGGTTTTGCCATCACCGCCGCCTCCGGCGAGATGATTCGCGCCTTCCGTGGGAAGTTCGCGGCGGACGGCCTGCCAGCGCCTCCCTGCAACGCGGAAACACCCGAGACCGCCCCCCCCACATGCGTCGGCCCAACCGATTCGACCGCGCGCCCCGTCGGTTTCAGCCGCTCCCGCTGCTCCTCGTAGCCGCCAGCCAGGGCCAAGTCCGGCCCACCCGTAACGCCAGGCTTGGGGGCTGCCGTACGGCTCTTTTCCTTTTGCGGTAAAGGATCCGGCAGTTTTTTCTTCCTATCCGATTCCATGACAGGGCTCCGAGAACGTCAGGTGCATTCTACGCCATCTGTTCGAGGTCGGCACCGTCACTCGCGGCCCGCAATCCACCTAATTGGCCTATCTTATTCATACCCGGGTTCCTGAGGGCCGCTCGACGGATTGCGCGATCCGCGACGGCGTCGGCTGCGAAGCCAGACCATCGGGAACTCCCGCCGCAGCAGCGGGTCATCCCGAAGCGTGTCAGTATCGTGCTGATCGCGCCAATCCTTCGACAGCAGCACCAGCGACTTCCGCAGAGGTTTTGGCAAAGGATGCGTGATCAGCGCCTGGTTCCGGCGGTCATGCGGCCGGTCTGGCCTCGCCCAAACCTTGATCAATCCGTTGAACGACGCCTGTTCGATTGTCAGGCCATCGGCGTTCATTCGGGCAGTGATG
Source organism: uncultured Anaeromyxobacteraceae bacterium (assembly GCA_964531595.1). GTDB lineage: Bacteria > Myxococcota_A > UBA9042 > DTJE01 > DTJE01 > DUVQ01. Next base: position 10 of record CAZHDQ010000055.1, on the reverse strand, counting down.
GCCTCTTCGG